>ONWI01000256.1 GCA_900321515.1 uncultured Eubacteriales bacterium
AGTGGTGTCGGAGCACCTTTATGCTAAGTTCCGCAGCAAGCAGGAGGGCGATCTGACCAAGCTGCGTTCCTCGCTTGTCTGCGAATCCACCCTCTGCGGCTTTGCCAGAAAGATACAGCTGGGCGAATACATCATGTTCGGCAGAGGCGAACGGCATTCGGGCGGAGACAAGCGCCCGTCGATTCTGGCTGATGCGTTTGAAGCGCTCATCGCGGCGATATTCCTCGACGGCGGCATGGAAAAGGCGCGGGAATTCGTCATGGGTTTTATTCTGGAAGAGCTGGAACACCCAAATCTCTACCGCAGCAAGGATTACAAGACCATGCTGCAGGAGATCATCCAGCAGAATGCCGAGGAACGTCTGAGCTATGTACTTGTGGGCGAGAGCGGACCCGACCACAACAAGCATTTTGTGGTGGAAGTGCACCTCAACAGCAACGTCATCGGCAAGGGCGGCGGCAGAAGCAAAAAGGAAGCCGAACAGAACGCCGCGCACGAGGCGCTTAAACTGATGGGCTACTGATATGACTCAAAAAGCAAAGAGACATTCCAATATTTCCATATTCATCCCACACAATGGCTGTCCGCACCAATGTGCGTTCTGTAATCAGCGCACGATTTCAGGCGCGATTTCGCAGCCGGACGCCGATGATGTGCGCTTGGCAGTGAATACAGCCATTGCCTCCCCGCGATTTATCGCGGAGGAGTCGGAGATTGCTTTTTTCGGCGGGAGCTTCACCGCGATAGCCCGCGACTATATGCTTGAACTGCTCGAAGCGGCGAATGAATTCATTGTGGATGGAAAAGTTTCCGGCATCAGGGTTTCCACAAGACCCGACGCAATTGACGACGAAGTTCTCCGTATTCTGAAAAAATACGGCGTTACTTCTATTGAACTCGGAGCGCAGTCCATGCGCGATGAAGTGCTTTCAATGAACAGGCGCGGACACACGGCGCTTGATGTGGTCAATGCCTCTCAATTGATCAAAAAATACAGTTTTTCTCTGGGGTTGCAGATGATGACGGGACTCTACGGTGACGATAATCACGGCGCGAGATACACCGCCCGTCAATTGGCAGCCCTGCGCCCCGACACCGTGCGGATTTATCCGACGGTCGTGCTGGAGGGAACCGAACTTGCGGAAAAAATGCGTTCGGGAGAATATACGCCCCAAGGATATGAAGACGCGGCGCGTCTTTGCGCGGGGCTTCTTCGCTACTTTGAACAGAGGGGAATTAACGTCATCAAGCTCGGGCTTCACGCCTCCGAAGGCGTGGAGGGCAGCATGGTAGGAGGCGCTTATCATCCGGCGTTCCGCGAGCTTTGCGAGGGGATTTTGTATTACCGGCTGATGAAAGAGGAGCTTTCGGAACAATACCCCGACGGCGGAGATTTTGTGGCGTATGTCCCGACGCAGGATATTTCCAAAGCGGTGGGACAGAAAAAGCGCAATCTTTTCCAATTGGCGGAAGAAGGCTGGCATGTCGTGGTAAAGGGAGATGACGGCATCGAAGGAACAGAACGAAGAAGATGCAAAATCAGGCGATTGTAAAAGTGAGTGGAAAGTGGGGAGTGAGAAGAAAAAAGAAAGCGCGCAGCGCCGAATTAGCGAGCGTTCTTTCTCCAGGCGAGCGTGGGGAGTCTTCGCTGTCGCTTGCGACAGCTTTGGGGGAACTTGTTCCTCCTGGCGGGTCTTTTCCAAAAAAACAGCGCCCTACGAGGGGAGGCTCCGCTTAACAAGTTAAGCCGCCGACCGAGCGAGACACGCCCCCAATAGAAACGCAGTCGGGCGAATACCGAAATCGCAAAAAAATCCTTTTCCCGGTTGGAGAAAATTCCACCGCCTAAAATTCACCAAACCCCCGTATTTTCATTTTTTACAATCGGCTAAATGAAATCAGTTTAAAGGAGCGGTTATCATGTCAAAGAAAAAAGAAAAGAAAGAGAAAAAGCCATTGACATTCGGACGTGTGGTAAAGAGAATTCTTTTGACGATTCTTTCCATCGTCGTGGCAATCATTTTGATTCTCAGTATAGCCGGAGCAATCTTTGCTTATAACAATCTGCACTACGATGAAAATGACATGAAGAAGGTCTGGAAAGCCGGCTACACCGAAAAGCAGAAGACTCTTCCCGGCGGCACGGTGCTGAATTATGCCGAGAGCAATGACAAAGACGGGGAAAAAACGCCGCTGCTGCTGATTCACGGGCAGGAGATGGCATGGGAAGATTACGCCAGAGTACTTCCAGCGCTTGCGGAAACCTATCATGTCTACGCAGTGGACTGTCACGGACACGGCAGTTCAAGCCACAATCCCTCCGACTACACCTGCGCAAAAATGACCGAGGATCTTGTGCTCTTCATCGAAACGGTCATCCAAAAGCCGTGCGTCGTATCGGGACATTCGTCCGGCGGCATTCTTACCGCCAATATCGCGGCAACGGCTCCGCAGGACGTGCTGGGAATTGTTCTCGAGGACCCGCCGTTCTTCAGCGTGGAGCCGGAGGAAATGCAGAATACTTTTGTCTGGAAAGACGGCTTTGAGGTCATGCATCAGTTCCTTCAGTCTGGCGAGAAGTATTTCACTCCCTACTATTACTCCAACGGCTATATGTGGAAAATGTTCCAAGGGCTCGAACAGTTCCCCACCGCCACGGCAAAGGAGTATTGCGAAAAGAACGGCGAGGAATGCCGGAAAATCTGGTACATGCCCTATTCATGGACGCATGGACTTCTGTATGTCGATGAATACGATTTCCAATTTGCCGAGGCGTTCTACAACGGCACATGGCTGGAAGGCCTTTCGCAGGAGGACATTCTCAAAGGCGTCAAATGCCCATGCACCTACATCAAGGCAAAGACCGGCTACGGTGACGACGGCGTTCTCTACTGCGCCAACGACGACGAGGACGCAAAGAAAGTAGTGTCCCTGATTCCCGGCTGCAAAAAGATCGAAACCGAATCATCCGACCACGATATTCATTTTGTTTATTCAAAGCAATTCATTGATATTCTGGTGCAGTTCCACGATGAAATCAAGAAGTAATTCATCCGGCATCAGTCAATAACCAAAGGAGCTGCGAAATGCATTTAAAATCCCTTGACATAATGGGCTTCAAATCATTCCCGGACAAGGTAAAAATGAGCTTTGTTCCCGGAATCACTGCGGCTGTCGGACCAAACGGCAGCGGCAAGAGCAACATCAGCGACGCGGTGCGCTGGGTCCTCGGCGAACAGGCTACCCGCATACTGCGCATTAAATCCATGGAGGACGTCATCTTCGGCGGCACGGCTCAACGCAAGGCGCTGGGCTTTGCGGAAGTTGTTCTGACCATCGACAACACCGACCGCGCACTCGACTTTGACAGCGACGAGGTTGCGATCACCCGCAGATATTACCGTTCGGGTGACAGCGAGTACAAAATCAACGGCAAGGCGGTTCGCCTGAAGGATATCAATGAGCTTTTCATGGACACCGGCATGGGGCGTGACGGATATTCGATCATCGGTCAGGGCAAGGTTGCCGACGTGGTGAATGTCCGCTCCGAGGAGCGCCGCAATATTTTCGAGGAAGCGGCCGGCATATCCAAATACCGCTACCGCAAGCAGGAGGCCGAGCGCAATTTAGCCCGCGCGGAGGATAATCTCGTTCACCTCGACGCGATTATGTCGGAATTGGAAGGCCGCGTCGAGCCGCTTCGCAAGGAATCCGAAAAGGCGAAGAAGTACATAGAGCTGATGGAGCAGAAGAAAACAGCCGAAATCGGGCTATGGCTTTCCACACTCGACAAATCCGGCGCACAGCTTCGCGACTGGGATTACAAGGAGACCCTTGCACGCAGTCAGCAGGAACAGATTGACAGGGAAATCGAACAGACCGAAGCGGAGATTGAGCGAAAATTCATCCACAGCAACCAGCTTGCGGCAAAGCGCGATGAGATGATGCGTCATTCAGCCGAATTAGAGGAATCAGCCGCGCGAATCGATGGCGAGGCTGCCGTTCTGGAAAACGATATCGCCCATCGGACCGAGCAGGTAACACGCCTTAAAGCGGATATCGAGGAATACGAGCACAGCGGCGACCTGATGCGGCTCGAAAACGAGCGCAAAAGGAATGAAATCGCCGGCAAAAAGCTCATTCTCGAACAAAAGAGAGCCGCTGCCGATGAGCTTCGGGAGCAGCTTGAAGCCCTCCGCACTGACGACAACGAATTCAGCCTGAAGATAAGTTCACTGATGAACCGGCGCACGGAAATAACCAACGGCATTTCCACAGCACAGGTTGAAATAGCCTCCGCGCAGTCGCAGAAGGACGAAATATCCTCACGCATGGAGAATGTTGAAAGCGAGATAGAACGCCGCAGAAGTGAGATAGACAAGCTCTCCGATACACAAAAGCTCACGCAGGAAGCAATTGAGGGGGCGGAAAGCCGCATTGCCGAGCTTGATCTGGATACACAGAATTTCCGCACCAAGCTGCAAGCCCTGCGGGAAGAAGGCGCCCAGGTGAAGCGGGACAGTGAGAATGCCGACCTTGACGCTAAAAGCCATGAACGCAAGGCTCGGATCCTTGAAGACCTCGAAAAGAGCATGGAAGGCTTCGCCGGAAGTGTCCGCAGTGTGATGAAAATGTCGGAAAACGGTACATTAAAGGGAATTCACGGACCCGTTTCCCGTCTCATCGACGTGCCTCACGAATACGCCGCGGCAATTGAAATTGCACTGGGCGGCAATATGCAGAATATCGTCGTTGACAACGAGGAGGACGCCAAGCACGCCATTGCCCTGCTCAAACAGAGCAAGGCGGGGCGAGCCACATTCCTGCCGCTTACGACAATAAAGCCGTCCAAATTCAACGAAAGCGGCCTTGATGGCTGTAACGGGTATATCGGCATAGCCTCCGGTCTTGTCAGATACGACAAAAAATATTCCGATATCATCTCCAATGCGCTGGGAAAAATTTGCATTGTGGACAACATCGACAATGCCGTTAACATGGCGCGGAGATACGGTTACAGATTCCGCATTGTCACGCTTGACGGGCAGGTAATCAACGCGGGAGGCTCGCTCACAGGCGGTTCGCTTGCAAAGAATGCCGGTTTGCTTGCCCGCAAGGGCGAGATAGAAGCCCTGCGCGGAAAGGCTGCCGAATGTCTGAAAAAGAGCAGCGAACTAAAGGAAAAATTCGCTTGGCTCGAGGAACAGGCTGCCGAAGTCAAGTCTCAGATTCGTTCAAACGACGAGAAGCGTCAGACAGTCGGCAATGACAAAGTCCGTTTTGAGACTGACCTCAAGAATGTCTCGGCAAATATTGAATCCCTGACCGCCGAGGTTGAAAGGCTGTCAGAAGAACGCGGTACTGCGGACGAGCGCACGCAGAGCCTCGTAGACAAGATTACTTCCGCGCAAAATGACATTGACGGTTTAAAAAATCAGCTTGCGGAGGTCGAGGAGGAAATCTCCGGCGCGGGCGACGTCCGGGAGGAAGCCGCAAAGAAGCGGGAGGAAATTTCGGCTAAGCTCAGCGAGACAGGAATGAGCGTCATGTCGCTTTCCAAAGACATTGAGGCGGCGGAAAATTCAATCCGCGAGGCGGAGAGCCGCCGCGAAGAACAGGCTCAGCGCGCCGGAAGCATGAGGAACGAGATAACGGTTCTTGAGCAAAAAAATGCTGAGACTACCGCCGCCGCAAAGCAGATGCGCGAGACGGCGGAGAGCAGCAGACTTGAAGCAGCCGCGTCGAAGGACGGTATGGCAGAGCTTGCGCTCGAACGCGAGCAGACCGAGAAGGAAATACACGAGCTTCGCAAGCAGTCCAAGGAAAAATCCGAGAACCGAGAGAAAATCACAGGCGAGCTGACACGACTTGAAGAAAGGCGGGTCGCCACGCAAAAGGAATATGACCTTATTATTCAGAAGCTCTTTGAGGAATACAATCTCACCCGCCGCGAGGCACAGGAGCAGTTCGATCCCGCCGAGAACATCAGGGAATCGGAGAAGAAAGTCAAAGAGCTTCGCGGTCAGATGAAGCGCCTCGAACCGGTTAACCTCGGCGCTGTGGAGGAATACAAGGAAGTATTCGAGAAGTACACCATGTACAAGACGCAGATTACCGACGTTCAGAAGTCCAAGGCGGAGCTGAACAAGCTCATCGAAACACTTACCCAGCAGATGAAGGAGCTTTTTGTGCTTAAATTCGACGAGATCAACAAGCACTTCAAGGTGATATTTACCGAGCTGTTCGGCGGCGGCAGCGGATACCTCGAGCTTACCGACCGCAGCGACGTTCTGAACTGCGGTATAGAGATACACGCCCAGCCGCCCGGCAAGACCATCAAGAACATCGACCTTTTCAGCGGCGGCGAAAAGACAGTTATTGCGGTTGCGATATACTTTGCCATAATGAAGGTCAACCCTTCGCCGTTCTGCATACTGGACGAGATTGACTCCGCTCTGGACGAGCGCAATGTGGACAATATTGCGGAATACTGCCGCAGAATGAGCGACAGCACGCAGTACATCATCATCACGCACAGGCGCGGCACGATGGAGGTTGCCAACATGATCTACGGTGTGACCATGCAGCAGGACGGCGTTTCCAAGCTGCTGGAGCTGAAAATCGACGAGATCAGCGACAAGCTGGGCGTCAATTAGTGAACAGTGGTTAGTGGTCAGTAAAAGTGAGGAGTGGGGAGTGGGAAGTTTCAGCGCCGCAGGCGCTCCACAACTTCACACTCCACACTAAATTTATTTAGGGAGGTTTATTCAAACATGTCAAAAGTAGTCATTATGGATCACCCGCTCATCAAACACAAGATTTCGCTCATGCGCGACGAGAAGACGGGGACGAAGGACTTCCGCGTATTGGCGGAGGAAATTGCCATGCTGATGGGCTATGAAGCCCTGCGCGACCTGCCGACCGAGCTGGTGCCGGTCAAAAGCCCGGTTGCCGAATCCATGCAGCCAATGATCTGGGGCAAGAAGCTCGCTGTGGTGCCGATTCTCCGCGCCGGATTGGGTATGGTCAACGGTATTCTCGCTCTTGTCCCTACCGCGAAGGTCGGACACATCGGGCTTTACCGCGACGAGGTGACCCACGAGCCGCACGAATATTACTGCAAGCTGCCGGATCACATAGACGAGCGCCTGGTCATTCTTCCGGATCCGATGCTCGCTACAGGCGGCTCGGCGATTCAAGCGGTGGATTTCATCAAGGCAAAGGGCTGCAAAAACATCAAATTCATGTGCATCATTGCGGCGCCTGAGGGGCTGGAAGCGCTGAAGGAAGCGCATCCCGATATTGATATCTACGTCGGCAACCTCGACGACCATCTCAACGAGGATGCATATATTGTACCCGGACTCGGGGACGCGGGCGACAGAATATTCGGCACGAAGTAATTTTTCATCCAGGCGATTGTAAAAAGAAAAAAGGAAAGTGCGCAGCGACAATAATGGGAGTCCAGGGGGCTGGCCCTCCTGGCAGGTCAAGGGCAGAGCCCTTGCGGGGCGGTGGGGCAGCGCCCCACAAGCTCGGCGGAGCCGAGCGAGACGCATCGAAAATAAAACGAGGTCAGGCGAATACCGAAATCGAAAAATCCCAATCCGCCCTTCCCACGGATGGAGAAAAAAGCTCCGACTTAAAATGTCCAAGCTCTGTATTATCGCCTTTTTTCAAATTTTACAATCGGCTAAATTTTTCATCGCAAGGGAGGAATGCTATATGACCCGCAAAAAGAAAGCCATCGCGCTTGCAATTGCCATAGCCGTCGGATTCGGACTTGCCATGCTGGCGATGTCGGTCGCGATTTACTTCGGCTATACCGACGCTTATGCAAGCGGAACCGACAGTCTGAATGTATCCATGTTCGGTTTAGACATCTACACCATTACCAAATCCGGAGAGCAGTATAACGGCGCGTCCATAGGTCAGAATATGGGAATTATATGTGCCGGATTTACGGCTGTCGCTGTGGCAATTGAGCAGACGCTCATCAGGGCGATTCACAGAAATAAAGCATAACTCAATAACAGCAGCTTTGCGTGCGAGACACAGTGGAACAATGCATCAATGGTTCTGTTAAAAAGACCCGCATGCAGAGCTGTTTTTTTGCATATTCCTGACACCAAAAATCAAAATACAGCATCGCGAAAAAATGCTTGCATTTTACATATATTACAGCTATAATAATATGATAGGATTACTGTTTATGCTGTAATCGTCACATAATCATGGAGGAATGATGTAAATGGGATTTTTCAAAAGCCTTAAGGAAGGTTTAAAAAAGACCCGCGACGGGATTATGGGTCAGATAGACGCGCTTTTCAAGCGCTTTACCAAGGTTGACGAGGAGCTTTTTGAGGAGCTTGAGGAACTGCTTATAGCTGCCGATGTGGGAATGATCACATCGGAAAAAATATGCGATACTCTGCGCGACAAAGTAAAAAAGACCGGTACAAAGGATCCGCGGGAGGTGCGCGACCTCTTTGTTGAGACAATAGCCGAAATGCTCGACGGGGATATGTCGCTCAGGCTTGAGACCAAACCGTCTGTCATTCTGGTAATCGGCGTGAACGGTGTGGGCAAGACCACTACCATCGGCAAGCTCTGTTCCCGCTTCCGCAAGGGCGGCAAGAAGTGCGTGATAGCTGCCGCCGATACATTCCGCGCCGCTGCCATCGAGCAGCTCGAGGTCTGGGCTGAGAGGGCAGGATGCGATATCGTCAAGCACACAGAGGGCAGCGACCCGGCGGCAGTTGTATTTGACGCAATAAGCGCGGCAAAGGCACGCAAGGCTGACATTCTGATATGCGATACCGCCGGCAGGCTTCACAACAAAAAGCACCTCATGGACGAACTTGCCAAGATAAACCGCGTCATAGACCGCGAAGCTCCTGAATGCGACAGAGAAGTGCTTCTCGTGCTCGACGCGACCACAGGACAGAACGCCATCAATCAGGCCCGTGCTTTCAAGGACGCCGCCGGACTGACCGGCATTATTCTTACCAAACTGGACGGCACGGCTCGCGGGGGCGTTGTTTTAGCCATCAAGGAAGAACTTGGCGTTCCGGTCAAATTCATCGGCGTTGGCGAAAAGATCGAAGACCTGCAGCCGTTCAATTCCAAGGCATTCGCGGCGGCGCTCTTTGAGAATTCCGACAAAGCGGGCGACTTTGACGTGTTTTACGGAGAAGAGCCGGAAGAGGAAGAAGAGGGTGAAAGCGAATGAGCAAAACGACATTTGTCGTGGCAAGCCACAATCAGCATAAACTAAGGGAATTTGCCCGTATTCTCGAACCGCTTGATATTGAGATCGTAACCCCGTCACAGTGCGGAGGCGAGGGAATAGAGCCTGTCGAGGACGGAGACACATTTGAGGCAAACGCGGTTATCAAGGCGGTTGAGTTTGCCAAAGCATTGAATATTCCTGCCCTGGCGGACGATTCCGGAATATGCGTGGATGCTCTGGGCGGAGCTCCGGGAGTTTATTCGGCGAGGTATTCCGGAGGCAGCGACGACGACAACAACGAACTGCTGCTCCGGGAACTTGAGGGCGTGCCTTTTGAGAAGCGGACGGCGCGTTACGTCTGCGTCATCTGCTGCGCATATCCTGACGGTGAATATTTCACTGTGCGCGGGGAGTGCGAGGGCAGAATAGGATTTGAATACCGGGGAGAGAATGGCTTCGGATATGACCCGCTTTTCTATTTCGAGAGCGGAAAGACCTTCGCCGAAATCTCCGGAGAGGAAAAGGACATTCTCAGCCACCGCGGCAAGGCGCTCCGCCTCCTTGCGGAAAAGCTGGGTGAAAGACAATGATTTGATTGTACGGGAGGCATAACGTCATGTATGAGAATTTATTGGACTACCTTAAGGGTTATATCGAATTAGGATTTTTCTGGTATACACTTGCCGGAATTCTTCTGTTCTTTCTCTATTGCGCCATGAAAAACTATCTGGCCGAAAAATTCAGATGGGCGATCATGCTGATTCTTTTCGGCGGCTACATTGTCACTCTCGCCGGAGTTATGCTGTCCCCGTGGAAGGAATCAGGCGGACTTATCTATCCGACCGAGTGGTTCAGCCTGTCCAACTGGCGGAGCGGTACATTTTTTACCCTCGCTGTTTCAAGCTGGAAGTTCGACCTGCTTCCGTCGGGATCATTTGAAGAGATTTTTACAGGCAAGTTAATAAGCGCGCTTATGTTCGTTCCGTTTGGATTTTTCATTCCGCTTCTCTGGAAGGACGTCAAGTACAAGGTGCTGACCATCGGCCTGGTAACTATAGCCGCTGTCGAAGCGCTGCAACTGCTTGTCAACAGAACTTTCGGACTTGTGGAGCTGGTTATGGAATTCATCGGCATTGCTGTGGGATTTGTTGTTTTTATGTTCCTTTTCCCGCTTGTAAGGCTCTGGCTCTACCCGACAAAGAAGGACGGCGGCAAGAAAAAGTGATTGGCTGCGATAAGCCGCTTCATTAAGCAATACGGAGGAAAAACAGAAAATGTTGAACAGCAAACAGAGAGCATTTTTGCGTTCGCTGGCAGCCGACGCGGATACCATTGTAATGGTGGGCAAGGGCGGTCTCGCGGACAATATTGTAAAACAGACAGAGGACGCGCTCACAGCACGCGAGCTTGTCAAGGGAAAGGTGCTGGAAACAGCGCCTATTGACGCGAGAGAATGTGCCGAACGTCTCGCAGCGGAGACTAATTCCGACGTGGTTCAGGTGATAGGACGCAAATTTGTCCTCTTTCGCAGGAATAAAGAAAATCCGGTCATCGAGCTTCCAAAAGTCAGGCGCGCGCAGTGAGAATAGGATTTTTTGGTGGGACGTTCAACCCGCCGCACAACGGACATATTAATCTCGCGCGGGAATGGAGCGACAGGCTGTCTCTCGACAGGATTCTTATGACTCCGACAGGTACTCCCCCTCACAAAGAATCGTCGGATGTGCCGGGCGAAGCGCGGTTTGAGATGTGCCGGATTGCCGCCGAGGAATCGGACGGACTGCTGGAAGCATACGATTTTGAAGTGCGCCGCAGCGGGCAGAAAAGCTATTCGGTGATAACTCTTTCCGCTCTGCATGAGGAATATCCCGGCAGCGAAATATTTATGATAATGGGCGCTGATATGTTCATGTCGCTTGAAAGCTGGTACGACTTTGACCGGCTCAAAACGCTCGCGGTCTTCTGCACGATGCCGCGCGGAGGAATTACCTTCAGTCAGCTCGAGGAACACAGACTTCATCTGAAGGAGCGGGGCTGTCCGGGGCTTGTCTCTGATCTGCCGGAAATGGTTATTTCCTCCACGGAGGTGCGCCGCAGAGTGAGCGGGGGAGAATCGATCCACGGGCTTGTTCCTGAGGGCGTTGAAAAATATATTTATGCCCACGGAATTTACAGCAAACAGAATTAACGAAAGGTCTGATACACCTTGACCGACAGAGAAAGAGATTTTTACACGCAGCATATAAGGGAACGCCTTGGCGACTATCGCTTCAAACACTCGGTTAATGTCTCGAGGGAAGCGGTCAGGCTTGCCGGAAAATACGGATGCGATCCCGAAAAAGCTGAGCTTGCGGGACTTCTGCATGACGTGATGAAGGACGCCGGCAAGAAGGAGCAGCTCGCGATCATCGAAAAATACGGTGTTAAGCTCAATGAGGTCGAACAGCAGGCTCCCAAGCTTTGGCATGCCATTGCAGGGGCGATTTATGTCAAGAAAATTCTCAGGATAAGGGATAAGGATATCGTAAACGCGGTGCGCTATCATACCACCGCAAGGGCGGGAATGACCCTGCTCGAAAAAATCGTCTATATAGCCGATTATACATCGGAGGAGCGCGATTACAAGGGCGTTGAAAAGATGCGGAGAGCTTCCAACGTCAGCCTGGAGTGCGCCATGGAAGAAGCTCTTGCCTTTGGAATTGAGGTGCGTGCGGAGGAACACACTGCCATTCACCCCGATACGTTTGCCGCTTACAATGAGATCATGCTCAGCAAGCAGGAAAAAAAGAAATAAACGGATCCGATATGGATTGTAAAAGTGGAGAAAAAAGCTTCCGGTTCAAAATGTCAAAGCCCTGAGCCTTCACTATTTTACCACTTTTACAATCGTTTAGTTTCGATATGAGAGGGAGGTGGATTGTCCGATGCCTCATGACGTTGAAGACAATTTTCCGTACGAAACTTTATATGTAAGCAAAAAGAATAAACAAAACAGTGCCAATAGCGACGGGGGATACATTCCGCTCGGCTCCGGAAGAAAAAGTGAGTTTGCCATTGGCGTGGAAAAGAAGGAAACAGACGTTCCGACAGAGGAGAGCAATCCTAAACCGAATGATAAAGAACCGGTTCAGGAAAAGTCCGGCGCAAAGAAAAAATCCGCCTCTGCTGGTTCATCAAACAAGTCGAAGAAAAAGCCCGCGTCAAAACATGCTGCTAAATCCCCAGCGAAACAATCGAAGGCAGCAAGCGAAGAGCCGACAGAACCAGCAAAGCCTAAAAAGAAATCTGCCGCAAAAAAGTTCGACGAAAAGAGCTCTGATTCAAAGAAACCTGCCGCAAAGAAACCCGACGATAAAAGCTCCGATTCAAAGAAATCCGCCGCAAAGAAGCCCGCGTCAAAGAAACGAAAAGCTCAGACAAAAGCTAAATCCGGACGGGAGAATATTCTTTTCTATGTCTACTTCGGCGTCATGACTGTTGGCGGCGGATTAAAGAAGGCATTCGGCAGCAGAAGAAACAGGATTGTCACCGCTTCGCTGATCGTCGTCGCCCTGATGATCTGCTGTGCTGTGGGCGTAATGTCTGTCTACAGCTCAAAGACACTGTTTTCTGACGAAGGCAAGGAGCTTGATGAGACGGCAATTCAGGAGCGAATTATCACTGACGAGCAGAACCGGGACAAGGTTACATATTTCCTTATTGTGGGTGTTGACAAGAGTCAGATGCTCACGGACTGCATATGGATTATGTGCTTTGACAACATGGCTCACAAGATCAACGTCATGCAGATACCTCGCGATACCTATGTCGGAGAGGACAGTAAGGCTGTAGGCAAGATAAACGGGGTCTATAAAACTCCAAAAACCGCAAAATGGTGCGAAAAATGCGGCAAAGAGGTGTTTGATGACGAGATAGAAGCCGGAGTTCATACCGTCTGCGGCGGCAAGATCACCAAGCGCACCGAGAGCAAAATAAACGCGCTTATCCGGGTGATAAACACCCGACTTAGTCTGCCTGTGGACCATTATGTGCTCTTTGATTTTGAGGGTTTTGAAAAGGTGATTGACGCCATAGGCGGAGTGGATATCCTGCTCGAAGAGGAAATGAAGGTTTATCCCAATAAGAATGAGTATATCACGCTGCCCGCCGGTATGAATCATCTCGATGGCGAAACTGCCCTGAAATTTATGCGTACACGCAAGAATTACGCAAACGGGGATCTCGGCAGAGTGAGGGGACAGCGCAAAGTGATCAGGGCTATGCTTGAAAAGGTGGATAAAATGACATCCATCGAGGCATTGAAGGCGCTCAAGGCTGCCTACGGTGACTTCAAAACCGACATGAGCCTTGAGGAGATACGTTCGTTCATTGCCCCTGTCAAGAAATGCGGAGCCGACAGTCTGCATATGTTTGAGCTGCCAGGTTCGGATTACTGGGTAAAGCACCACCCGTCCTACTACATATGCGACGAGGAAAAGGCTGCCGAGGAGATAAACCAATACCTTCTTCCGTACAGTCAGAAAATCACTGCATATAATATCAGCTTCCCCGATCTGGGATATTGAAAATATTTACACTGCAAGGAGAATTAATTGATGGAATCAAAAGATCTGGCACTTAAGTGCGCAAAAATACTCAGCGAAAAGATAGCGCAGGATTTATCCGTAATATACGTCAGCGAGGTTACTTCGCTTGCCGATTATTTCGTAATTGCCACCGGCGGCAGCTCCACCCATGTCAAGGCGCTTGCCGACGAGGTGGAATTCAAGCTCAAACAGGAGAATATCACTCCCGGTCACATCGAGGGTCATGGCACAAATTCATGGATAGTGCTGGATTACGGCAGCGTTGTGGTGCATGTATTCAGCGAGGAAGCCAGGGAATTCTACGATCTGGAAAGACTCTGGCAGGACGGCGAGAAGCTCACCCTTGACTTTGACTGATAATTATTACGATTTATTCCATAATGCGGCGATCTCAGCGATGAGTTTTTTGTCTGGTGAGAAGCCGCGTTTGTTATTTACATAAAAATCAATATTTGATGAGGAGACACCGTATGAATCACAAAGGAACACAGACGATTGAAACCGAGCGTCTTATTCTGAGAAAGTGCCGTCCCGATGACGCGCAGGCATTGTTTGACAACTGGGCAAGTGATGATAATGTGACAAAATTCATGACGTGGTCGGCATACAAGAGCGTTGAAGAGGCTCACAGACGTATCGCTTATTTACTGGGAGAATATGATGACGATAATTTTTACGAGTGGTTCATTGAACTGAAAGAAATCGGGCAGCCGATTGGCAGCATAGGAGCTGTTCACGTTAATGATGATGTGAGGCTTGCCCATATCGGCTACTGCCTTGGCCGCCAATGGTGGGGACAGGGCATTATGCCGGAGGCGCTTGCCGCTGTCATCAGATTTTTCTTCGAGCAGGTGGGCGTAAACCGCGTCGAAGCCTGCCACGACGTCAACAACCCTAATTCCGGCAGGGTCATGGCGAAATGCGGCATGAAATACGAAGGTACCCTTCGTCAGTCCGGCTGGAACAACCAGGGGATAAACGACCGCGCGTTCTATGGAATACTGCGGGAAGAATATTTTGCCTTAAAGAAATGAGCCATATATTATCTGAACAGGCTCTAAGGAAAAATTGATATAATCATTGACAAATCCGGCAAATTGAGTTAAATTATTAATATTACTTTATTTAATTTAGTTTTAAGGCTATTTTTAGAGAAGGAATGAGTTGAAATGAAATACGATTTCAGTGCCATTGAAAAGAAATGGCAGGACAAATGGGAGGAATGCGGCTGTTTCCACGCTGAGATAGACCATTCCAAACCAAAGTTTTACGCGCTGGTGGAATTCCCCTATCCGTCGGGCGCGGGACTTCATGTAGGACATCCCCGTTCTTACACTGCGCTTGACATTGTATGCCGCAAGCGCAGACTTGAGGGCTACAATGTGCTTTATCCGATGGGCTGGGATGCTTTCGGTCTGCCTACCGAGAATTTTGCCATCAAGAACCACATTCACCCCTCGATTGTCACAAAGAAGAACGTTGACCGTTTCCGCAGCCAGCTCAAAGCGCTTGGTCTGTCCTTCGACTGGCAGCGCGAGGTGAATACCACCGATCCGTCCTATTACAAGTGGACGCAGTGGATATTCCTCCAGCTCTTCAAGCAGGGGCTTGCCTACAAGAAGGAAATGTCGGTCAACTGGTGTACCGGCTGCAAGTGCGTGCTTGCCAATGAAGAGGTTGTCGGCGGCGTCTGC
>ONWI01000032.1 GCA_900321515.1 uncultured Eubacteriales bacterium
AAATGTTGGCGGAACGGGACGAGGGCGCATCTGGTTCCGAATGTTTGAGATTGGAGCAATTATAGCGAATGAAGCCCGAGTTTGTTAACTCTGCCGCAGCGATCCTTACCAGGTTCTCTGTCAACTCTCTCGCCTCCTTTTGCCCTTCTTTAGTTCGCGGCAAAAGAAAGAGGGCGCTATCCCTGCCGCAGTAAAGTCTTAGATTATCTATTGCGAATTATAGCAAAACTTCCGCCTTTTGTGGGCTTCATTCTGCAAAAATTCGCAACAGGCAACTTGCGGCTTCGGGCCTTCTTCCGTGGAAAGGGCAGACCTGTCCTCTGCCCTATACTGCCGCCGCGTGGCGAAATCTCACGCGGGAATTAGATGAAGGTTGAGGTTAAGGTCAAGAAATGATGAAGTTTTAATCTCGCCCTTGACTTCTCGTACGCGATTTCGTACAATATCACGCACAGACACCTAACAAAGGAGAAATGCAATGTTCGATTTCAAGCCGACAGAAGACATAATCTCAATGAGCGAGTTCCGCAATACGCTCGCGGACTGCGTCGCGCGCACAGCCGAGACCCACCGCCCCATAATCCTCACGCAGAACGGACGCGCCACCTCCGTGTTCCTCTCAGCCGAGGAATGGGAAAAGATCACGGAGAAGCTGTACAACGCGGAAGTGTATGACGACATACTTGTCAGCGAAGGCGAATCCGAGCGAGGCGAGGTGTATTCTACCGAAGAAGTTATGCGAATGACGGACGAGGCAATCAAAAAGGCGATAAAGCCGGCTCAATCCAAAAAGCGTACGCAGAAAATGGCGGTGGCGTAATGAAGGAAAAATGGACAAAAAGAGCCTCATACCGCCTTGCTTCGACAAGCGGTTATATCGCCAAAAATTTCTATCCTGACTATGCAACAGCATTCCGCGACGATGTGGTCACGACTGTTAGGGGAGTTTGCAGAAATCCACGTATCGGAATTGAAGCCTTCCCTGACATACGCAGACAAGAGATAAGAAAGATCCTCTGCAAAAACCGCAATTGGTGGGTATACTACAGAATCAAACAAGATTGCATAGAAGTCCTGTCAGTGAAGCACATTCTTCAACATGTCCGCACCTTCCGTGATTTGTAGTTTGAATTCAGTATCTGCAAGCGGCACCCCCGCGCGGCAAAATCTCACGCAGGAATTTAGTGGCTAGTGCGTAGTGGACTCTTCTCAAATAAAAGGCGAGTTTCGCGATCCCGCTCCTCATTCAATTCTTCTACTGTAACAGGACCGCCGAAACGCAACTGGTTGGAAGCACTGTCAAATGGCTCTATAAAATCATTGAGGAGCAGACCTTGTGGCATTTTCCTTACGTTTATGAAGTTGAGATATGCGCCGCCTTCCAAATGATATTGAATGCCATTTTCAGGATACAGGCGTTTTGTCCGATTGAGAAGAAAGCATTTTCTAAGACGGACAACGGCCGTCGTCGGACAGAATAAATCGGCATCCAGCGTCCCAGGGCCGGTAATCCAGTATTCCCTCTCCGGAGAAAGACGAATCGTATTCTTGAATGAAACGCTCTTCTTGCCAAGGCTGATGTCTACCGCCTTTATGTGGTTTGTCTCGGCAATGGCTATTTGTGTCGGCATGGACCACGTCCATGTTTTGTTGGTCGGGAAACGCCTGTCAAAATACGCTCGTGCCGCAGGATGCATTTTATCGCGATTCAGCGGTATCGTCGGAGACCCCATAAGGGATACTGGCTGCGCACTGGACTTCTCCTCTGAACTCGGCGAGTCATACCTCCAGACGACGACGTTATCCACACGGTTTGTCTCCATGTCCGTACCCATCGTCCGCCATTCTATGTATTCCTCCATCGGCGTCCAACACAAATAACCGACAACGCCCAGCGTGACGATGGCCGACAGGCAAATTGCCGCTTTCCGCTGCCAGTACCGTCGCCTGACGGCGCACTTGAAGGACTCTACATCGGGATATCTGCGGTCAGGGATGGACGACGTGGCGCGTTCGATTATGCGTTTCCACGCGCTCGGCGGCTTGCCGTCGAAGCAACGGTCTGCCAGCACTCCGAGCGCGTGGATGTCGGACGCCGTCGTGACTTCGCCGCGCTCCATCTGCTC
>ONWI01000059.1 GCA_900321515.1 uncultured Eubacteriales bacterium
ACCCAAATGAGAATGGAAATAACGGGGTGCCGGGCGGGCGAGACGTCTTCCCATAAAAACGCCTCCGGGCGATTACGGAACCCGCCCAAATTCCCAATCCCTCCTTTTTTCGAAGATTGCCCGCTTTACAGTCGGCTGTAGAAATCAATAATTCGGAGATGTATCTATGTATAACAGTGCGAGTATAATAATGTCTCACAATGATAAAAAATCGCTTATCTGCGGATTGAATGAGAGCGATATCCCAAACAGGGACGAGGTCGTAAGCGAAGCCGTGAAAAGAATTGCTTCCGTCCCTAACGACATGTTTTCATTGACGGACGAGATATTGCGCAACCCGGATTCGTGCGTGCTGATGGATTTGATTGTCGGTGACAGAGATGCTATGTCATTCATTAAGGATACAAAGAGAAAACTTGGACAGAGCTGTCCGGAATTCATAGTCATGTGCGAATTTGTGTCGGTCAGGCTGGAGCGTGAGCTTTACGGCGCAGGCGCTTCCGCAGTCATTTCAAGGCAGACCCCGCCCCTTAACGTCTGGGCGATGCTCTGCGACTGCGCCGACCGCAGAGGCGCTGTTGCGGGACGTGACGGCATTCTCGGTTCCGCCTCGTGCGTGGAACCCGGCGAGCTGGAAATAATGGTGACAGATATCATGCACAAGATCGGCGTTCCCGCGCATATCAAGGGATATCAGTATCTCCGGTGCGCCATTATCAGTGTCGTGATAAGACCGGAAATTATCAACGCCGTGACCAAGGAGCTTTATCCCGGAGTCGCCGAGAGCTTCTGCACCACTCCGTCACGCGTGGAACGTGCCATTCGCCACGCCATCGAGGTCGCATGGGACAGAGGCGACATCGACTTCCTCTGCTCGTATTTCGGCAGCACAATTCACAATTCGCGCGGCAAGCCCACAAACAGCGAGTTCATCGCCATGATTGCCGACAAGCTGCGCATGACGCTCAGAGCCGCGTCATAAAAATAAAGCCGGACTGAAGCACTCCGCTCTCACGGAAGCCTCAGCCCGGCTTTATTTGGAGGAAAAAACTAATGTCTGTACATACGCTTGCTGCCGCCTAATCCGCAGCCGGCAAGCACGATTGCCGTGATGGAAATGACTGTGCCGACTATGCCAAGCGACAGTCCGAACGCTGCCAAAATATTTCTTCTCATCAACCAACACCACCTTTCAGATCAATTATATTATAACCCTTAAATTTGTCTAAATTGTGTCTATATTAAGTATTTTAATAAAATTCAATACAAAAATCTATATTGTTTTCAAATAATTATTGAATTTCGCGAACGTATTGGTTATAATATAATTGCATATTACCAAAGATTGGAGAAATACACTATGGCAGACTACCGAATAGTTGACAGCGTGGAAGCGCTGGAAGAAAAGCTCGCAGAGGTCAGAGCGGCTCAGAAAATCTTTGCGGCCTACACTCAGGAGCAGGTCGATAAAATTTTCCTTGCGGCGGCAACCGCGGCAAATATGGCGAGGCTTCCGCTCGCCAAGATGGCTGTTGAAGAGACCGGCATGGGCGTGGTCGAGGACAAGGTCATCAAGAATAATTACGCGGCTGAGTACATCTACAATGCTTACAAGGACACCAGAACCTGCGGCGTTATTGAAGAGGACAAGGCTTTCGGCACCAAAAAAATTGCCGAGCCTATAGGCGTGGTGGCGGCGGTTATTCCCACCACCAATCCCACTTCCACGGCGATATTCAAGACGCTGATCTGTCTTAAAACCCGCAACGGTATCATCATCAGCCCTCATCCCAGAGCAAAGAAGAGCACCATCGCCGCCGCAAAGATCGTGCTTGAGGCGGCCGTTAAGGCGGGCGCTCCCGAAGGCATCATCGGCTGGATAGATGTCCCTTCGCTTGAAATGACCAATTTGGTAATGAAGGAAGCCGATATTATCCTTGCCACCGGCGGACCCGGCATGGTCAAGGCGGCATACAGTTCCGGCAAGCCGGCTCTCGGCGTCGGCGCGGGCAATACCCCCGCCATCATTGACAAATCCGCCGACATACTGCTGGCTGTCAATTCCATAATCCATTCCAAGACCTTCGACAACGGCATGATCTGCGCTTCCGAGCAGTCGGTTATCGTCGATAAGGAAATATACGACGACGTCCGCGCCGAATTCGCCGCGAGAGGCTGCTATTTCCTGAAGGACGACGAGAAGGACAAGGTCCGCAAGACTATTATCATCAACGGCTCCCTCAACGCCAAGATCGTCGGTCAGAAGCCTGTGACCATCGCTGCGCTTGCCGGAGTCGAGGTTCCCGAAGCCACAAAGGTGCTTATCGGCGAAGTCGAAAGCGTTGATATTTCCGAGGAGTTCGCTCATGAGAAGCTCTCTCCCGTGCTTGCCATGTACAGGGCGGAGAATTTTGAGGATGCTGTGGCAAAGGCGGAGCAGCTCGTTGCCGACGGCGGCTACGGCCACACTTCTTCACTCTACTGCAACGCTCTTACGGAAACCGGCAAGATTGCCGAATTCAGCGCCAGAATGAAAACCTGCCGCATTCTTGTCAACACCCCCTCTTCGCACGGCGGCATAGGCGACATATACAATTTCAAGCTCGCTCCCTCGCTCACACTGGGCTGCGGCTCATGGGGCGGCAACTCCGTCTCGGAGAACGTGGGCGTGAAGCACCTTATCAATATCAAGACGGTTGCCGAGAGGAGAGAGAATATGCTTTGGTTCAGAGCGCCTGAAAAGGTCTATATCAAGAAGGGCTGTCTGCCCGTTGCCCTCGATGAAATCAAGAATGTCCTGGGTAAAAAGAAGGTATTCATCGTCACCGACCAGT
>ONWI01000133.1 GCA_900321515.1 uncultured Eubacteriales bacterium
CAAAAAATGCTTTCGGACGGTGATTTTTACCTGCTGGGTATTACCACTTATGTATGGAATAAATTATTTAAGCGGAAAGTTATTCTGCCGGCACAGATGAACGTTGACGAGAGAATTTCCATCGGCGAGGATGCTGCGGTAACTTATCCTGCAATAATGGAAAGCGAATGTGTATGTGTAACCGACTGTACGGATTATCATTACCGTCAGCGCGAGGACTCGATGTTAAAGCAGACGGCAGGTTTTTCCGTTGAAAAGAGGCAGCTCAGGGTGCTCTCAGACTATTTGCTTGGGTTCGCGTCAAGGTATGACGATAAATATCTGCTGAAAAAGCAGATCACGGATTATGTAGTTGGAATATGCCTGATGCGTTCCGGCGGAAGACTGCCTGATTCGGACAGCTATTCAACATTTGACGCGGTATATTACGGAAAAAACGTAGTAATATACAATGCAGGTACATTTGGCCAGCAGCTTGTAATCCGCTTTAACGAAAGCAGACACTGTCAAATCGTGAAATGGATTGATGATGACTTCTGGGAGTACAGACGGTGCGGCTTGGACGTAGATTCGGTTGAGAGCATCTCCGAATCAGAGTTTGACTATGTATTAATTGCCACCCTGAATCCTCCTGTCACAGCTTCAATCACACGCCGCCTGACGGCATTGGGCGTTGCGCGCGGCAGGATACTCACGGTTCAGTGCCCTGAACAGTTCAGAGAAACGCTATTGCGTCAGTATTTGTACAGCAGGTAAAGCTATGAATGATTTTGCAGTAAAAGTTTTGACCGCTCCGATTGGAAAAACTCATATTTTTTCTGTGGGACAGGCAGGTTTTATAATAAAAAGCAAGAGCGGACAGTTGCTCGCTATAGATTTGTATCTTTCCGATTGTGTGGAGAGAATTGAGGGACACGACGGTTTTAAACGACTGCTGCCCAGGATATTACTTCCGTATGATTTGGAATTTGACGTGTTAATATCAACGCATTTCCACCGCGATCACTTTGATATTGACGCTGTTCCGTCATTAATGTCAAACGGAAAAACAAAGCTGTTCGCTGCCGAGGACTGCAGGGAATCTGTCAGCCGGTTGGAAATGACGGATAACAATATTACATATGTGAAGCCCGGTGAAAACCACATCTGCGGTGATTTTGAAATTGATTTTGTCAACTGCGATCACGGAACAGGAGCTCCGCAGGCTGTTGGCGTAATTGTTAAGGTGGACGGCAAGTCAATTTTTGAAACAGGTGATACCTGTCTCAGGCTGGACCGGATTTCAGACTTTAAGAAGTACGGCAGAACAGATGTGCTGATAGCACCGATAAACGGAGCTTTTGGCAATATGAACGAGCAGGAATGTGCTGAATTTGCCGAAGCGATAGATGCCGGGCTGACAATACCGTGTCACTACGGAATGTTTGCGTCGCACGGCGGAAATGTCGGAAAATTTTATGAAATAATGAAAAAACAATATCCCGAGCGCAGCTTCTGTGTGATGGCGCAGGGTGAGAAACTAACGATTTAGAGGAAAGCTATGAACAGAGAATTTGAAGGAAAAAAACTGCTGATTCTCGGCGGAAATCCGGAGACAACTCCCTTAGTTGAAATTGCGAACAATATGGGAGTCAAGACGATCGTTTCCAGCGGAAGAGCGTCGG
This sequence comes from uncultured Eubacteriales bacterium, assembly GCA_900321515.1. GTDB lineage: Bacteria > Bacillota > Clostridia > Oscillospirales > Acutalibacteraceae > RUG762. The sequence continues at coordinate 1,665 of ONWI01000133.1, forward strand.
ACCCCGCAAAAAAGGCAGCCTGGAAAGCGTATGATGTTGACGGAATGGATGTTGACGGATTGATTGAGCTCGCAAAAAAAGAGCAGGTTGACGGTGTGCTTGTCGGTGTGGCGGATATTCTGGTGCCTTCTTACTGCAAGGTTTGCAACGCGCTTAATCTTCCGTGCTATGCGACCCGGAGAATTGTCGATGTGTTCGCCTTTAAGGATGTATTTAAGGCGACCTGCGAAAAATACGGCGTTCACGGCATTCCCGAATACAAGCTTGACGCAGATTTAAAACGGGAGGATTTGGATAAAATTCAGTATCCCGTCATGATTAAGCCGGTAGATAACGGCGGCGGCGTCGGAATGACAGTCGCTTATAACGAGTCTGAACTCGTTGAGGGTGTAAAAAAAGCCCTTGACGCTTCATATAAAAAGAGATTCATCGTTGAGAAATATATGCTCTGCGATGACATGGGAATGTACTATACATTTAAAGACGGCTATTGCAGCGCGTCCTGCATTTATGACAGATACACTACCGATGAGCAGCCCGGAATGAGCCGTGTTTGCTTAGGCGGCACATATCCCTCAAAGCATCTGGATGAGTATTTTGGTAAAATGCACGCAAACGCCCTGAAGCTGTTCAAAGAAATCGGCATTGAAAACGGTATTCTGATGCTTTCGGGATTTTATGAGAACGGCGAGTTTTATGTTTACGACACAGGCTTCAGACTTCAGGGTGAAGCTCCCCATCTGCTGATGAAAGCGATCCACGGCTTTGACCAGCGCGAGATGTTAATACGCTTTGCGCTTACAGGCAGTGAGGGTGACGTCGATCTTGAAACCGATGACGACACCCGTCTCAGAGGCAAGTGGGCAAGCACGCTTTGGTTTTTGCTTAAAAAAGGCAAAATCGCAAAGATTGAGGGTCTTGAGAATATTGAAAAGGACAGCCGCGTCGTTGCGAATATTCAAAGACTTCACGAGGGAGATACCGTCCTTGACGAATGGGTGGGCAATGAAAAACAGGTG
>ONWI01000025.1 GCA_900321515.1 uncultured Eubacteriales bacterium
AAAAGCCCGCTTCCGATAAGACCACGACCACTTCTAAAAAGCCCGCTTCCGATAAGACCACGACTGCTCCTGGGAAAACACAGCCATCCTCGAAAACGACAGGTACAACATCCTCTACAAATCCCTCGGTTCTTGGCGACGATGAACCATATGATCCCAACGACGTAGTGGGTTGATTTTTTCAAAAAAGGCTTGACAAATCATTTTCTTAGAGTTATGATATTTGTAATAAGACCACATCGGAATATTAAAAAAACGTTGAGGGAGAACAAACCTTTCTGTTCCATGTCACAGAGATCCGCCTGTATGCTGAGAGGGCGGACGGGGCATTCAGGCATAAACCGCTCCCGAGTCCGAAGCGAAAAAGCGGCGAGTTGTGCCGCGCAAGCTCCGGCGCACGGCTGCGTTAACGGCTGTTATCATGAGCGGACGCGATTATCTTGAATTAATACGCGTCAACACGGGTGGAACCGTGGGGCATTTTCTCAGACCTTAGCCTCACCCCGAGCGCATCTTGCGGTGCGTTTGGGGTGAGTTTTTTATTTATTCCGATAATTATTTTATTATTCATTAAATTTTACGGAGGTATAGTTATGATTAAGGTTACACTTAAAGGCGACGTTAAGGAGTATGAATCCGGAGTATCTGTCGCCGAGGTGGCAAAATCCATCGGCGCCGGTCTTTACAAGTCGGCATGCGCTGCCAGAGTTGACGGCAAGGTGTGCGATCTGCGCACAGTTCTCGACAGCGACTGCGAGGTGGAAATCCTCACATTTGATGATCCGGATGGCAAAAAGGCATTTTGGCACACGACTTCACATATTCTGGCACAGGCTGTCAAGCGTCTTTATCCCGCCGCAAAGCTGTCAATCGGACCTTCCATCGACAGCGGATTCTATTATGACTTCGATGTGGAAAAGCCGTTTGCCGCGGAGGATCTTGAAGCCATCGAAAAGGAAATGAAGAGCATCGTAAAGAGCGGCATTGAAATAACGAAATTCGAGCTTGCCCCCGCCGAAGCGGTAAAGCTGCTCGAGGATATGCAGGAACCTTACAGGGTTGAGCTTTGCAACGAACACGCAGACAAGGGCGAACCCATTTCGTTCTACAAACAGGCGGAATTCACCGATCTCTGCGCCGGTCCGCACCTTATGAGCGTCGCGCCGGTGAAGGCATTCAGACTTACAAACTGCACTGGCGCGTACTGGCGCGGGGATTCCAAGAACAAGATGCTCTGCCGCGTCTACGGTGTGTCATTCCCCAAGGCGGCTCAGCTTGAAGAGCATCTGACTATGCTTGAGGAAGCCAAAAAGCGCGACCACAACAAGCTTGGCAGGGAACTGGAGCTTTTCACAACTTCCGAGGTGATAGGACAGGGATTGCCGATACTGCTGCCCAAGGGAGCGAGAGTCATTCAGCTCCTCCAGAGATTCGTCGAGGATGAGGAGCAGAAACGCGGCTGGCAGCTTACAAAGACTCCCTTCATGGCGAAAAGCGATCTCTACAAGATCAGCGGCCACTGGGATCATTATAAGGAAGGCATGTTCGTTATGGGCGAAGAGGCGGACGGCAAGGAATGTTTCGCGCTGCGTCCAATGACCTGCCCGTTCCAGTATCAGGCATATCTCAACAGAGCGCGTTCGTATCGCGACCTGCCGCTTCGCTACAACGAGACGTCCACGCTTTTCCGCAACGAGGACAGCGGCGAAATGCACGGACTGATCCGTGTACGTCAGTTTACGATCTCCGAGGGACATCTCATGTGCACACCCGAACAGCTTGAGGATGAATTCAAGGGCTGTCTCGAACTTGCCATCTATATGCTCAAGACACTGGGACTCTACGAGGACGCTTCATATCGCTTCTCGCAGTGGGATCCCGAAAACCGTGACAAGTATATCGGTACGGACGAACAGTGGGCAGAGGCTCAGGGCAAGATGAAGACTATTCTCGACGATCTGGATATACCATATTATGTCGGAATCGGTGAGGCAGCGTTCTACGGACCCAAGCTGGATATTCAGATCAAGAACGTCCACGGCAAGGAGGACACACTCATTACAATCCAGATTGACCAGATGCTTGCCGAGAATTTCGGTATGGAATACACCGACAGGGACGGCTCAAAGAAGCGCCCCTATATCATTCACAGGACATCAATCGGCTGCTATGAGAGAACTCTCGCTTATCTCATAGAGAAGTACGCGGGCGCGTTCCCGACATGGCTTGCGCCGGTTCAGGTAAAGCTCATGCCCATAGCCGACAGACACCTCGATTACATCTATGAGGTTAAGAAGGCACTTGAAGCAAAGGGAATCCGCTGCGAAGTCGATGACCGCAACGAGAAGATTGGCTACAAGATCAGAGAGGCACAGGTCAAGAAGATTCCTTACATGGTTATCGCCGGAGACAAGGATATTGAAAACGGTACGGTTGCCATCCGCTCCCGCAAGGACGGCGATATCGGAGCAATGACTCCCGCCGAATTTGTCGATCTTATTGTCAGCAAGGTGGACTCAAAGGAAATTGACTGCTGAAAATAATAATAATGCAGAGAAGTTATTGACATCCGCAAAAAGTGTGATATAATTTCAAGTGAAGAATACTCACTTTGAGGTGCGGCTGGAGTGGATGACAATGACAATTTCGGTGGAAGAGCTTTATCGCAGGGCGCAAATGCTGCGCGAATACGAGATACAGCTTACAGCGGGGAAGGACCATGCGGATGTTCCTGTGTTTAGGGTGGTTGTCGTGGCTGACCTTGATTCCGCCGAAAAGACGCAGATGTATGACATTGTTATATTTAACGCGGCGTGCAGGGGCAAGTGCAGCATACTCAACGCGGCAGAACGGGTCAGTTCAAGGAAGGCGGGCGCGCTGGTAATCAGCCGTTCCGAATATGCCTCATGTGAACTGACCCAGGCGCGCCGGCTGTGTGACAGCCTTTCGCTGCCGCTGATTGAGGTAGCGGCAGCGTATTGTCTGCCGTCGCTCGTCAGTTTTTTCTATGAAGAGATAATTGAATATTTTGAATCGGTGCAGAGCGTGTCAAAGCTGCTCCAGGGCGTGATAATGATGCCTGACCATTACCGCAATTACAGGAATATCCTGGGCAGATACGGCTTTTTGGAGCATTCGGATTACTGCGTCGCTGTGTGTGACTTTGTGAGCAGAGACAAACAGGTTTCCGAGCCATGCAATCTGATTCCGATATCGCATTTCTTTGAAATTGGCATAAGGATGAACGGGTACGCCTCAGCCGTTCTGTCGATGGACTGTCGGCTGGCTGTTGTGTTTGCTGACTTCGGGGAGGAAAACGTCATCGCATCCCTCAAAAGGGGAATAGCGTCCATTCCGCCGGATATGAGCGACGGGTTGGGAATATATATAGGAGTCAGTGAAGTGGTAAGGGGCATATCCAATCTTTCCGACCTTTACGCGTTTGCCGCAAAAGCCGCCGTGCTTCAGATGCGCAGGGGAAACGACAGGATTCCTCTCAGCTCTTCCGAAAACCCGCTCAACAGATTTATGATTTCCCTGAATAAACGTGAGGCGATAAATTCGCTGGTTAGAGACACCATGCAGGAGCTTGCGGAGTATGACAGACAGAACGACACATATTACATCGAGCTTCTCCGGACGTATTTCAGGAATAACTGCTCGGCGCAGAAGACCGCAAACGAGCTTTATGTACACAGAAATTCCGTGAATTATGCGCTGCGCAAGATTGAGAGCATATTGGGCTGCAATTTGTCGGATATCAACACGAAGGCATGGCTCTTTCTTGCATTGGGATTTTCTGAACTGTCGGGCGATGATTATTATTTTTCCGGGAGAACCGGCAACATTTCTGACAGGAGGTGGTTCCCATGAAAATTACTGTATTGGATATGGATACTGCTGAAATCGGCGGGGATATTTCGCTCGATGAGCTTGCTGAACTTGGAGAACTTAGCGTATTCGGCAAGACCGGAGGAAATGATACTGCCTCGCTTATAGACAATTCCGAAGCGGTGATATGCAACAAGACGCGAATCACCCGAGAGGTTATGGACTCCTGCCCGAATCTGAGATACGTCGGACTGATGGGAACGGGCTTTGATCAGGTGGATTTAACCGCGGCTGACGAGCTGGGAATAACGGTATGCAATGTGCCCTCATATTCCTCTGACGCGGTTGCGCAGCACACCTTCGGGTTAATACTCAATTACTACGGAAGGATTTCCGAATATACCGCCGACTGCGCTTCGGGCGGCTGGACGGAGAAGAAATATTTATCCGTTTTCGGACGTGAAACTCACGAGCTTGCCGGAAAGACGATAGGACTTATCGGCTGCGGCGGCATCGGAAAAAGAGTGGCGCGCATTGCGGACGCGTTCGGAATGCGTGTGCTGGCTTACAACCGCGATCCGGAGCGGCTGGCGGATATTCCGTATGTCACAACGGTCCCGCTTGAAAGACTGCTGATTGAATCGGATATTGTCTCGATACACTGTCCTCTGAATGATTCCACTCGCGGACTTGTCAATCTCCGCACGCTTGCCATGATGAAGCCTTCGGCTCTGCTTGTCAACACTTCGCGCGGAGGAATTATCAACGAGGCTGATCTTGCTCAGGCTCTGAATGAAGGCATTATTGCGGCAGCCGCGGTTGATGTGCTGACAGATGAGCCGATGACCTCCGATACTCCTCTCGGAACGGCGAGGAATATTGTCTTTACGCCTCACATAGCGTGGGCGCCTGTTGAGACCCGCGAAAGGCTCTTTGGAATCGTAGCTGACAACCTCCGCGCCTTCATGGACGGCAAGCCGCGGAACACCGTGCATTGCGGTATGTAAATAATAAGAGCCTGTTCTTCAGTCGGAGAGCGGTGAATAGTCCCGGACGGCATATTATCCGGGGCTTTTTTGCTTTTGCTATAAAATTTTTAGAATTTATAAATAAAAAAACAAAAAAGTTATCAAAAAACACTTCATTTTTATGCATTTGTATGATATAATTACAATAACTATAGTTGCAAGAATTATATTTCTATGTGAGAAATAAAAATACAAATGAAAGGTCGTATAGTATGGCAATTACTTTCACAGTCTCGCTTGCGAAGATTATCAAGGAATTTTCGCTCGAAACCGTATATCTTGAAAAGAACCCGGAGGAAGTGCTCATTTCATCCAACGAAGTCAATCGCCCCGGCGTTGAACTGACCGGTTTTTTCAATTTTTATGACAGCGGACGTATTCTGGTCTGCGGCAACACGGAAATGGCTTATCTCGGCGGCTTCACTGCTGAACAGAGAGCAAAATGCCTTGATGATCTGATGTCCAGAGGAGCGCCTGCGCTCATACTCTGCCGCAACTTTGAGCCGTATGAGGAAATGCTCGACGCGGCAAAGAAATACAACATGCCTGTATTTGTTACGCCTGAACCGACGTCGCAATTCATGTCCGACTTGGTTGCGCTGCTCAATGTTGAACTTGCTCCCCGTGTAACAAGACACGGTGTTCTGGTAGAAGTCTACGGCGAAGGCATTCTGCTTCTTGGCGACAGCGGCGTCGGCAAGAGCGAGACGGCAATAGAACTGGTCAAGAGAGGCCACCGTCTTATTGCTGACGACGCGGTGGAGATCCGCAAGGTGTCCAACAAGACACTTGTAGGTTCAGCGCCCGCCAATATCCGGCACTTTATTGAGCTTCGCGGCATAGGCATTATCAATGCCCGCCGCATATTCGGTATGGGCGCCGTCAAGATCACCGAAAAGATCGACCTGGTTATAGGTCTTGAAAACTGGGATCCCGATAAGGTCTATGACCGTATGGGTATGGAAAATGAATACACTGAGCTTCTCGGCAATAAACTGCCTATGCTGACGATTCCGGTCAAGCCCGGCAGAAATTTAGCCATAATCATCGAGGTTGCAGCTATGAACAACCGCCAGAAGAAGATGGGCTACAATGCCGCGCAGGAGCTTCTGCATAATCTTGGCATGGATGTGGTTCCCACCACTCCCGAGGTCAAGGAGGAATGGGACAGCTTCAGCTGATCTGCGTCTGAATATTAAATCATCATTGTGTAATTCTTTCAGATTTTATGTGAAAATAATGCATGAGCGCACATTTATGCGTGCGCTGTGTGTTAAATAATAAAATTGTTGAGGTGTATTTTTATGTACAATCTTGGTATCGATCTCGGCGGAATGAGCGTTAAGGTGGGCGTAGTGGATGAAAACAACGCTATTATCGGCAAAGCTGCCGTACCCACCAATTCGCCCAATCAGCCGCCCCGTCCCGCTGATGACATTATGGACGACATCGCCACCGCGTGTCATCTGGCAGTCGAGAACGCGGGTGTGAGTTTTGACGAGGTCGAAAATATCGGTCTTGGCTGTCCCGGTTCGGTCAATTCGAGCACTGGTATGCTCGAATTCTCCGGCAATTTAGGCATGAGGAACTATCCGGTAGCGGAAAAGCTGCAAGAACGTCTGGGCCGCAAGGTTTTCATTGAGAACGACGCTAACGCGGCTGCTTACGGTGAGTCTATCGCCGGCGCTGCAAAGGGCGCGAAGAACGCTGTCTGCGTTACTCTGGGTACAGGTGTCGGCGGCGGCATAATCATCGACGGCAGAATATACAGCGGTTCCAATTACGCCGGCGGCGAGCTTGGACATATGGTGATAGTAGCCGGCGGCAGACATTGCACCTGCGGCAGAGACGGCTGCTGGGAGGCATATGCATCCGCTTCCGCTCTTATCTATCAGACGCAGCTTAAAATGCTCGATGATAAGACTTCTTCCATGTGGAATATCGTAGAAGGCGACCTGAGAAACGTCAACGGCAAGACCGCGTTTGACGCATATCGCATGGGCGATAAGGCAGGCAGCGAGGTTGTGGATAAATATATTTCCTACATAGCCTGCGGCGTAACAAATGTTATCAATATCTTCCAGCCTGACATTATCTGTATCGGCGGCGGTGTCAGCAAGGAGGGTGACACTCTTCTGGCGCCCCTTAAGAGCTATGTCAACGACGAGCGCTTTGGCAAGAATTTGGCCAAGCAGACCGAGATAGTTGTCGCGAAGCTCGGAAATGACGCCGGAATTATCGGTGCGGCAAATCTTTATCGCAACGTTGAATGATTCGTGTCAGTTACGGAATAATTTAATTATCAATAAACTAACCCGGAGGCATTAATATCTGATGGCAAATAATTATCTGCAATACAAACCCCTTATCGAGAGCTTTGGTTGTGAGGTCAGGGCTGACGAACCAATGAAGGTTCACACATCATTTAAAATAGGCGGCTGTGCTGATCTCTTTGTTACAGTCAGCAATGACCGGCAGCTCAGTTGCCTGATCGGTTTATGCAATGAGAACGACATACCTATATTCGTTCTGGGCAACGGTTCCAACCTGCTTGTTTCGGACAAGGGTATCAGGGGCGTGGTCCTCAGATTAAGCGGTGAATTTTGCGATATCGGATTTAATGACGACGGCACATTGCATTGCGGTGCGGGTGCGCAGCTTTCCAGGCTGTGCGCCTTTGCGCTGGATAATTCGCTCACAGGCCTGGAATTCGCGTGGGGGATTCCAGGCTCGTGCGGCGGGGCTGCCTTCATGGACGCAGGCGCCTATGGCGGCGAGATGAAGGACGTCGTAGTGTCCTGCGAGCATGTCGATCTTCGCACAGGCGAATTCGGCAGCTTCACAGGCGACGAGTTGGATTATTCCTACCGACACAGCGCGTATTCTGGCGGTGGTTATGTAATAACCGCGCTCAATATAAGACTGGAAAAGGGAGACAAGCGCGAGATACGCGCTAAGATGGATGATCTCATGGGCCGCCGGAAGGATAAGCAGCCTTTGGAATATCCGAGCGCGGGAAGCGTATTCAAGCGCCCTGCGGGATATTTTGCGGGCGGACTCATAGAGCAGTGCGGATTTAAGGGCACACAGGTGGGCGGCGCGCAGGTCAGTCCGAAGCACGCGGGATTCATTGTCAATGTGGGTGACGCAACCTGCGAGGACGTTCTGGATTTGATAGAGAAAATCCAGAGAACCGTAAGGGAAGAAACCGGAGTGCAACTCGAATGTGAGGTACGCAAGACAGGAGAGTAGTGTTCCGGATTGTTGAAAATATAGTAACATCCGTAATTGCAAGAATACAGAGGTTGAATTATGGAATTTTTAATTGTGACAGGACTGTCAGGAGCGGGAAAATCCATTGTGGTGGATGCGCTCGAGGATATAGGGTATTATTGCGTGGACAATATGCCTCCCATGATGATACTGCGTTTTTATCGCATATGTCTCAATTCGCAGGAGGAATTTGACAAGGTTGCCGTTGTCACTGACATTCGCGGCGGAGAGCCTTTCCGCACGCTGATTACTGATCTTGAAGTGCTAAAGGTGGAAAAAAAGCCGTTTAAGGTTTTATATATTAATTGCAGCAAGCATGTGCTGCTCAACAGGTACAAAGAAACCCGCAGAAAGCATCCTCTCGCCGAGGACTTTGAAGGCTCAGTCGAAAAGGCTGTTCAGGAAGAGATAATTATGCTGGAGCCGGCATACAAGATGTCTGATTACCTCATCGACACCACCGAACTTTCTCCCGCACAGTTGAAGGAACGGGTCAAGGAAATGTTCGGCGGCAATGTGTCGTCTCAGATGGTCATCCGGGTCATGTCCTTCGGTTTCAAGTACGGTCCGAACAAGGAGGCTGATCTGATATTCGATGTTCGCTGCTTCCCCAATCCCTATTACGTTCCGGAGCTGAAGCACCACACCGGTCTGGAAAGCTGCGTCAGAGAATATGTGATGCAAGACGATTCAACAATGGGATTTCTCAGCCGTCTTTACGATATGATAGACTACCTGCTGCCTCTTTACAAAAAAGAAGGCAAGAGCGAACTTGTTATAGCGATGGGCTGCACAGGCGGCAAGCACCGTTCTGTGACTATTGCCGAGAATTTAGGCGGCTATCTCGCTTCAAAAGGCAATAAGGTGCTTATCTCGCACAGAGACATAAACAAATGACCTTTCAAAGGGGTTTTTCAGAGCGACATGACATATTCAACAATGGTTAAATCCGAATTGTGCCAGATAAGACCGGAGCGCGACTGCTGCAGGCTGGCGGAGGCTTACGGTCTTTTGCTCTATTCGCGGCTGCTGGGTGAGGGACATGATTCCTATGCCACCGAGACAAAGACTATTGCCGATCTTATGGCGCAGACAATGGCTTCGGTGTGCGGTGTGTACACCGACGTTCTGACTCTTGCCAAGACCGGCAGCAACGGAAGCAGATACATGGTAAAAATTCCGAACGCCGAGCAGAAAAAGCTGATCTGTGCCAGATTCGCCGGGACAAGCGGGGGAATTCTTGACAATGACTGCTGTGTCGCGGCATTCCTGCGGGGCGTTTTCATTGTTTGCGGAACGGTCACAGAGCCGAGCCGGGATTATCATATGGAATTCCTGGCGGGCAGCGAACGAAGGTGCGATATTCTTGCCGACACTATCGGACGGGCAGGCTTTAAGGGGCATAAGCTGCAAAGGGGCGACCGCTGGCTGCTTTACATAAAGGGCGCTGACGATATTATCTCTATTATGAAGAAGATGGGAAGTCTCTACTCGGTTCAGAGCATAGAGCAGACCAGAAATGTGCGAGGCTTCCGCAACAACGCAAACCGGGTCTTCAACTGCGATCAGGCGAACATAGACCGCACGTTATCCGCCTCGGAGCAGCAGTGCGCGGCAATCCGCAGGCTCATTGAAAAGAACGGGTACGCGGGGATTCCTCCCGAATTAAGAGAGATAGCCCGTCTCCGCCTGGAAAATCCCGAAATGACGCTTCGGGAGCTGAGCGAAAGCCTGAGCCGTCCTATTACCCGCAGCGGCGTCAATCACAGGCTGAAAAAGCTCATGGAGCTTGCGGAGGAAACGCAGAATCCGACAAACGGATAATAGGCAAGATACTGAACACGTTCTGAGAAAAGAGGTAGTTATATGATACATTCATTTAATATGAAAAACACTGGTAAGCCATACCTTACTCAGTCGGAAAACCAAATTGACGGATTTGAGCCGATAATCGCCGACAGCCGCGCACAGCAGGGCGTGAGCAATATGTCTCCCTCGGAGCTTATGGAAGCTGCTCTTGCCAGCTGCACCAACATGACGGTAAGCGGAGTGCTGCGCAAGCGCGGAATTCCGTATGACGATATTTTTGTAGATGTGAGCATGGAGACGGAAAACGGAAAGACGATCATCACCCGAACGGTCAGAGTGATTTCCGACGCTCCCGAAGGTGACGTAAAGGCTGCCGTTGAGCGCGCTAAAAACTGCCATCTGTACAAAGTGCTTACCGGCGAAATAGAGGTCAGGGACGTTAATACTGCCGAATAACAAAAATCCCGGACAGCAGACTCTCGATGAGCTGCTGTCCGGGATTTTGTGCCTGATAACATCAAAGTGAAAAACAATACGGATGGGTGATTACTTCACTTTGGTGAGATATGCTTTCTTGATAACAACGTCCTCAAGCGGTTTGTTGTTTGCGTCCACCTTGACGGCGGCGATTTTGTCCACCACCTTCAGACCCTCGTATACTTGACCGAAAACGGTGTGTCCGCTGCCGGTGACGCTCTTGAACTGTCCGTCGAGATATGCCGTGCCGCCGCGCTTCTCGTATTCTTCAGCCGCCCACTTCGCGCCGCCGTTGGAGAGAAAGCCGTCTTTGTCGCCAAGGGTGTAGTACTGCGCTTTCTTGGTCTGAACGATGAAGAACTGGCTGCCGTTTGAGCCGGGCGCGCCTGTGTTTGCCATGGAAACAGCGCCGCGGAAGTTATAGAGATTGCGCCCGAATTCATCGCCGAATGTCTCGTAGCCTTCAAATGCGGATTTGCCGCCTGTTCCGGTGCCGGTCGGGTCGCCGCCCTGGATCATGAAGTCATTCATTACGCGGTGAAAGATGATGCCATTGTAATAACCATCCTTGATCAGTTTCCTGAAATTTTCCACCGCCGTGGGAGCATACTTCGGGAAGAGACGGATTTTAATGGTGCCGAGGCTTGTCTGAAGTACCGCAACCTCTTCGCCCTTGGATGGCTTTTTGAGCTGTTCGCCGTCCGGCGCCGTTTCAAAATCTTCCGACGCGGGATAATAGCTTTCTTTCACTGCCGCGGTCGAGGAAGTACCGGAACCGGAGGCGGTGTTGCCCGTAAGATCTTTTGTGCTGTTGCTGCCATAGTACGAGAGGAATATTATTATGAATATTACCGCTACAACGATGCTGCCGACAATGATGAGCGCCTGAGTGATTCTCTGCTGGCGTTCAAGTTCCCTGCGCTGAGCGGCGGTCAGCTTCTTCTTGCCTGATGACGGAGAGGACGCCGTCTTGCGCGGGGGAGTGTTTGTTCTGTGATTTGACTTTTTATTTGATGCTGCCATTATTATTTTCTCCTTAATTGATCAATAAAAGACCGCCTGATAAAAGGGCATGTTCCTTATTATTGTGAATGCAACGATTATTGCTGCCACTGCTGCAGCCCATTTCCAATTCAATTGAAGCGCATATCTGCGATATGGCTTTATTATTAGCGATATCACAAGCCTGATGTAAAGATAAACCGGCCAGCACAGAAAGACGACATAAAGCGGATTGTAATAGAATGCTCTGGCAATGTCGCCATCTATCAGTGCGAGGGTGGAGCGGGTCGCGCCGCAGGAAAGGCAGTTGTAGCCTGTGAGCTGATTAATCCTGCACGGCATGAAAAATATACTGAGACTCTCCCTGCCCCACAATACCAAAGCTGCCGCCGCAGCGCAGACAACTGGCACGGCGACGGCGAGCACAAACGCGCTGCGGTAGTTTTTATCGCGGCTTAGCATTTGTTTAAGATAGTTTTTTTTCATGCGGATATTTAATTAAGTATTTAGCAGAAACAATTATCTTCTTCTGGGCTTGTTGGTTTTTGCGGGCTTCTCCTCAACGGGCTTCTCTTCAGCAGCTTTTTTCTCAACTGGAATCTCGCTGGTGCAGTGAGGACATCTGACAGCCTCGAGCGGAATCTCGGAAAGACAGAAGGGGCACTTTTTGGTGGTGGGAGCCGGTTTTTCCTCATCCTTTTTGCCTAATGACCTGAGCTTGTTCACGGCCTTGACTATCATGAAAATTACAAAAGCCATGATTATGAAGTTGAGCACATCAGAAATGAACTGACCTATAGGCATATTCAGCCGCCATACCTTGATGACCAGCTTGCTGGCGCCTTCGGCGTCAGGAGAGGCGAAGCAGTTGAGTATAGGCTGAATGACGTTGTCTGTGAGCGATGTTACAAGACCCGAAAAAGCCGAGCCGATGAGTACGCCTACTGCCAGATCGAGCATATTGCCCTTGAGTGCGAATTCTTTGAATTCGGAAAGAAGTTTTTTCATTAAGATATACCTCCGTTTTTTATGCGAATCACTCTCGCATTTGGTTGCAATAATTATAGCATACGTCTAAGCGAAAATCAATGTAATTTTGCAAAAAAATATGAATAATTTGGATTAAATGTATAATTCTCAGGGAGATAAATCACTCCAGCAGTGAGAGCAGCTCTTCGCGGGACATGCTGCCTATGCCGCCGAGTTCCCCGCTGAGTATCTCGTCAGCAAGGCCTTTTTTTGATTCCTGAAGTTCAAGTATTTTTTCCTCTACCGTATTCTTGGCTATTATGCGGCAGACAGATACCACCTTGGTCTGACCTATTCGGTGCGCGCGGTCTGTAGCCTGATTCTGTGCGGCAACATTCCACCACGGGTCGTAATGAATGACAACGTCGGCACCCGTAAGATTGAGTCCTGTGCCGCCTGCTTTGAGCGAAATGAGGAAGACCGGCGTGCCGTCGCTATTGAATGCCTGCACCAGTTCCATGCGCTCCTTCTTCGGAGTGCTGCCGGTTATCTTGTAATAGGATATTCCCTCGGCGGCAAGGTCTTTCTCCAGCAGTTCGAGCATTGATGTGAACTGGGAAAAGAGCAATATCTTGTGTTCGCCCTCAATGGCACTCTTGACAAGCTCCATGCAGACCATCCGTTTTGCCGAAACTCCCTGATAATCCTCAAATATCAGCGAAGGGTCGCAGCATATTTCACGAATGCGTGTGAGCTCTGCCAATATCTGTATCTTGTTTTTGCTGATATCCGTCTGATCGCCGTTTTGCAGCATTCCCTTCATGTAAGCGACCTGTGCGTCGTAGACTTTGCGCTGTTCTGCGTCGAAGGCGGCGTAGCGCACCTCCTCGATCTTGTCCGGAAGGTCTTTGAGCACGTCGTTCTTAAGCCGCCTGAGAATGAATGGTGACGTCATGCGCTTTAGCTTTTCGGTGGCAAAGGCGTCGTTTTTTTTGGTGATCGGCGTTTCGAGTTCCTTGCGGAATGTGTCGTAGCCATAGAGGAATCCCGGCATGAGGTAATCGAATATGCTCCACAGCTCGCTCAGACGGTTTTCAATGGGTGTGCCTGTGAGTGCGAACCGGACGCGTGAGCTTATCACCTTTACCGCTTTAGCCGCGGCAGTGGAATGATTCTTGATGTACTGCGCCTCGTCGATTATCTCGTAATTGAAGCCGATTCCCTCGTAGAGTGAAATGTCACGCTTGAGCAGGTCGTATGAAGTCACCGCGACGTCGTAATTCCGCACAAGTCCGATGATATCCGCCCTTTCAGACTGATTGCCAGCCACCGCGATTGTGCTCAGTTCGGGCGAAAATCTGCGCAGCTCTTCCTGCCAGTTGTAAATGAGCGAAGCCGGACATACCACCAGCGATGTACCCGATTCGCCCTCCGCCTTGGCAGCCGACAGCACCGATATAACCTGCAGCGTCTTGCCCAGTCCCATGTCGTCCGCAAGTATGCCGCCGAAGCCGTATTTTTCCAGCGTGCGCAGCCAGCGATGACCGAGTACCTGATAATTGCGCATGATGTCCTGTAAATGTTCCGGAACCTCGAAGTCGGATTCGCTGACGGTTTTAAATTCCTTTACCAGTTTTTTGAATCTGGAATCGCGGTTTATTCTCAGCGCGTCGCATTTTTCCGACATCATATCGAGATAAAGCGCGCGGTATACCGGCAGGTTCACGCTTCCCTTGGCAAGCTCGGAAGAGGACAGACGCATGGTTTCGATCATATCGCTCAGCTCCGCCACAGTGTCGTCGATGTCCACGAAATCGCCGTTTTTGAGCCTGTGAAAGCGTTTTTTGCGCCGGTAGCTTTTGATGATTTCCGCCAGCTCCTTCATAGTAACGTCCTCTGATTCTATCGAGAGATTCATCAGGTCGCCGGATATGGAAACGCCCACTTTGACGGGAAGCCTGCGGCGGATATTGAGCGCCTTGAAGCTGTCTGTGCAGTTGACCTCGCCGGTGCGGAGCAGTTCGCCCAGTCCCTCGGAAAGCAGTCGGTAGGCAGCGTCGTCATTCTTTTCGCAGGTAAAGAGGTCATAAGCCTCATTGTAGGCGGGAAAGTATTCCATAACCACTTCGAGCGCCTCGGATTCACGACGGATATCCCTCTGCGCGCTGTGGGAGATTCTGCCGGACATGCTGTCGGAAAGCGGAAATTCGGATTCTCCATACCTCGCGATGGCGCGGCAGGTCAGCGCGCCGTTGTCGTTGTCGAGATAAAAGACAGGCTCCGCTTCGGGTGGGAGATATTTTTCTATTTCCCGCGTGTTCTGCTCCCTCACGCTGATAATGCCGCGCAGCTCCGGAAGCACGCTGTAACAGAATTCTGCCATGTTGTTCCTTCCCACGCTGAAAGAGAATTCGCCGTTACCCAGCAGCACATAGAGCGGAGTGAGTTTTTTGTCTGTCTCTGGATCTACGCGGCAGAACATATCGTTTTCGATGAAGTAATGATACTCCGAGCCTTTTATGAATACAGGCGCGTTTCCCGCGGCCTGTATCCCGTGGAATATTCCATCGCTGTCGATATCGTCATTTATGTCGAGGGTTATCTCGGGTGAAGCAACTCCGAAACGCAGCTGCGAATGCACCTTGCCGTCGATGCCCGAATCGGTGAAGTATATCTGGGGAAGCTTCATGCTTACAGCCGCGTCAAAAAACGAGTCGAGACGGCTTCCGTAGAGTTCTATGCGGCTCTTGACCGATTCGGGGGGAGGTGTGTATCCGTAATAGCTCGGTCTGACATTTTCGGCGCGGAACTGCGCGTCGCTTACCACGTCGTTCACAAAGCCGTAGAGCGGAGCGGCGTTTTCGCATATCATATCGCGTGAGAAATTGAAATTAAGCTTGCCGGACTGAAATACCGTTTTGTTTTCAACCGCGTATGCAAATTCGGTCAGGTTTTTGATCACATACAGCTTGTCTGTGCCGGCACGAACTGTGATGTAATACCTTCCTTTTTCCCTGAGCAGCCGCGGTTCCAATATGATATTCCGGCGCAGATCGGAGAGGCTTCCAGAGGAACGTTCGGCACGGAATGAACTGAGCAGCTTCATTCCTGTGCTGCTGGTTGAATCTCCGGCGTTTGGGTCACGGGCAAGTATTTTGCCTGCCTGGAGCATCACTGCGAGCAGATATTGATTTGGCTCTGTGCGGGTGCCGTGGTTCATTCTGCCGGTTGTGCCGAAGCCGTTGACGTATTTTTCGCAAGTGCTGTCGATAATGCCGTTGCGGTCGAAGGTCACTGATATTATGCAGTCGTAATTTCCCTTGAAGGTGCCATACGCCTCGCAGATCATGCCCCCGCTGCCTTCCCGGCAGCCGTAGTTGACTGTGACGTCTGTCACCTTGCCGCTTTTGAGCAGCATGAGCGCCCGCTTGTAGGTTTCCTCATAAATCAGGACGTTGCGGGTAATTCTGCGCATATCAAAATAGCGGTAAGTTTCGTCTGAATCCTGGTAATAATCATTAAACGGATTTTTTTCAAGTTCGTGTGCCGACTGTGTGTTTTCGTATTCGTCAACTGCAAACAGTACAGCCGCTATGTGTTTGCAGTAATAGCCCGACTGCGAATGAGGGCAGTCGCAGGTGGCGCTGTGAAGCGCCCCGTCACGTTCTTCCACTACTACGGTGTAAAGCCTGGATCCTAACACCTTGGCAACATAAGTGTCGCCCACTGATTGCACCCCGATAACCTTGCCGCGTCTGTAATAATCCCTTCCCCTAATCAGGATAGTCTGAGTGAAAAAATTCTGCCAGATCATGCCCGTCCCACCTTTTCACAGTGAAAATGATTGAATTATCATTATAGCATATAATAAAAAAAACATCAAGAAAAAACATAAAATTAATCCGGCAATAAAATATCGCAATAAAATATCTATAGACCAATTTATGCTAAATGCCGCTAATTTCGAAATACGAATTATCAACATTTAATTGCCGGAGTAATATTTCCACGGTCTCCTTCCATGTGTTCTCAGATTGACAGGTGATTTTTGTCTTGTGATTTATTATCTCTTGACAATGGTCACTTCATAACAGTTGATGACATTGCCTTGGAGGGCATTTGTCATGTTTCAGTGCTGGAACATAGAACCGCATTAGATTGGGCTGAACAAATCAAATATCTTTGTGATGAGATGTTTCCCCATGCTGAAAAGATCGTGT
>ONWI01000121.1 GCA_900321515.1 uncultured Eubacteriales bacterium
CAGGCATATCTGAATATGCTATAATTACCAGAATACTATTATGAAAGGATTATTCGATATGCCTGTATTTATGTTTTTTCTTCCTATTTTACTCGGACTGACGGTATACAGAATGTATATTGAATCCATCTGGCTTCGCAAGGTCTGCCGGATGAAAAAAAGATATATTGTCAAGCACAATACCGGCAGTCTGCCTTTGCGGCTGATTTTTTGGAATATGAAGTACGATGTGGATATGATACCGTATTTTCTGTTTCTCTCCTGCTTTATTGTGCCGTTTCTGCTGCCTGTGCTCTGGCTGATTGCCGGAAACAGCGGAGTTGCATTTTATTATTCGCTCTGTCTGTTGATATTCGGCTTGTCCGCGTTGCTCACGCTGCAGCGCGACCGGGTCAGATTCCTGGTCGGCAAGCGCAGAAGACGCAAGCCCGAAAACCGCAAGGCCAATCTCACCCGGAATATCAAACTGGCGCTGATTTATACTTTTGGCATCACATGCACATTGATTGGCGCGATCGGCGTTTTGCCGTAATAGGTAAGCTCGTCTATACATAAT
This sequence comes from uncultured Eubacteriales bacterium, assembly GCA_900321515.1. Taxonomy (GTDB): domain Bacteria; phylum Bacillota; class Clostridia; order Oscillospirales; family Acutalibacteraceae; genus RUG762. Next base: position 557 of record ONWI01000121.1, read on the forward strand.
CAAAACAAGCCGACGCGGGTCAGTTCATCATTGAATCGACCCGCGTCGGTTATTATTTCTGCCTGTTTTTCTTTTGATTTCGCTGAGGGCAAGCGAAGCCGTCGCTCCGAGAAGCGTAAAATTGTACCCTGTGACAATCAGAACATATATCCCAGAAACAGCCATAGCGCAAAGAGTCATATAAGATACGATTTTCAACATTCTGACGGCGGAATTTCCGTTCATAAACTTTGCGAACAGAATAAGCAGCATTCCTCCGCCGTCCATGCTTTCCACCGGAAGCAAATTGAAAATTCCCATAACAAGGCTGACGGCAGCAAATTCCGGCAGAAAGCCGAAGGTCACCGACGCACACAGAAAATTCGCTCCGCTTCCCGCTGCCAAAATAAAAGCATTCCCATTCCCGAATTCACAAAGGGGAGTATTTTCTATTCTGATGCCGAAGGGGGTAATACTTATCCTGTCCGGGGTCTTTTCCGGTATCAGCAGCATTGCGGCGATGTGCCCACCTTCATGCAGCAGTGCGGCAAGCAATCCCCACATCATTATTCCTCTGCGGTCGAGGAATGCCGCAACGCACAACAGAGCGAAAAAGTAAAAGCTCACCCTGACACGGCAGTTCCTTATGAAAAATATCAACCGTAGATACCGCCTATTACCCATTCCGGATCGTAACGCTTGCCGCCCTTGCGGAATTCAATGTGCAGGTGGGGACCGGTGGAATTACCGGTAGAGCCGACGAGGGCTATCACCTCTCCCCTTCTCACCTTATCGCCGGCTTTGACAAGCAGTTTGGAACAGTGCGCATACAATGTGCGTATGCCGTCGCTGTGCTCTAATATGACAACCTTGCCGTAACCGCCGTTGTATTTCGCGCTGACTACCCTGCCCGCCTTCATTGCCATTATTTCAGAGCCGCTCGCCGCTCCGAGATCCATTCCCGTGTGGAATACATAACGCCCCGTGACGGGATTTACGCGGTAATCAAACCGGGAGGTTATCCGAGCCTTTTTGAGCGGGATGACAAAATCGCTTCCGAACTCCAGTCTGTCAAGGCGCACATTCGACGGAACATCCAGTTTGCCGTTATAGTTCGCCGAAACTCCGGAATCTATCTCCTCGCCGTCGAGCAGCAGATCGTCCAGTTCATCGTCAACCGTCACGCTGTCACGCTGGTTCAGATTTATCTCATTACTGCCGCCGCTCCTCGGTTTGATCTCCGGTTCCGGCTCTACCACTATTATCATCGGTTCTGACGATGATTCATCGCTCTCGCTCACAAAGAATTGTACATCTGTCACTTTTTGCAGCGCGTTAGGGGCAGTTATCCTCCCTCTCACTGCCAGCACTGCCAGTGCCGCCCCTCCGACTAACGCCACGGTTTTCCTTAGTTTTCCCCGTCCGCCTTGGCGCTGTTTCCGATTGACCTTTTTTACTATAATTCTCATTTTCATTTCCCCCGATGGCTTTTTACAAAAATATATGCGTGAAATGCCGGATTGATGAATGAGTAATTTTCTTTAGAAATCAAGGCTTCCGACACAATACGCACATCTTTATATCAATCTCAGTATCGAAAACATTTTCAACATTTTTTGTGCAATTTCACCATGAAAAAATAAGTGTTTAATTTGACACATTTTTAACGATGTATGTATGCCGTGCGATTATATATTCTCGATATAATTATCGGAAATATAAAGAATTATGTATTGAATTTGACTAATATGTAAAATTTAGCAAATAATCCCAAATGAAAAAAATAACTGTAGACAAAATCTATTTGAGATGATATAATTTATATGTTAAAGAGCGCGTTTCGCCTGTGGTTTCATCTATATGTTGTATACATTATATATTTAACCTACATGAGCGGGGTTGTGCTCTTGCAAAAATGTTATTTTTTAATCAATGCCGCGTGGCGGTTTCCCATCGCTCCGCCGGCAAAAATTTAGTTGCAGGGAGGCAAATTTTCATGCAGAAGCGAATCAGTACGCTGCCTTTCAAGGGCACTGCAGAACAAAAGAGCAAG
>ONWI01000057.1 GCA_900321515.1 uncultured Eubacteriales bacterium
GAAAAACCGGTTTTCGTTGACACAAATATTTCTATTGAGACGCTGAAGGACATAGCCAAACCAAATCATGTGCTGATAATGCTTGCGGACCCACAGATTTCAGTCAGCCGCTTCTTTGACCGTCCCGACAGGGAAAAGCAGTTTTTATATCGACTCATTATGGAAGAACCTCAACCGGACAAGGCTATGGAAAATTACAGACAGGGACTTATGAGAATCAATTCTCAGGAGAAGTATGAGCGCTTCCTGCATTCCGGCTTTCAAGTGATACTTCGCGATGAAAGCCGGAGCGTCGAACAGACATTGGCTTTGGTTGAAAAAGCATTTGGTTTATGAGGTGGAACAAATGGTCAGAAAGGCAGATCAATCAGAAGTTGCCATTCTTGTCGAATTGGCGGCGGAGTTATGGGACGGACATTCACTGGCGGAGCTGGAGCATGAGTTCGGAGAACTCATGGAAAATTCTGATGGGGCTTGCTTCATTAAATATAATGAGTCAAGTCTGCAATTTCATCTTGCAGCGGGATTTGAAGTTGCCAATCGCATAATTTGTTTTAAAAAGAAGTTAACGTTACTTTAATAAATTACTAAATAAATATTGACAAACTCATGTCCATGCTGTAAAATAATTATGTACAAGATGAATCTTTAATGTTGCGTTTGATTTGTAATTTGACGGCGGATATCGCTTCTGTCGTTGGATAATATTTTGTAAAGGGGTAAATCCTTATGAAAAGAATCATTTCTCTCTTGCTTGCGGCAATGATGGTCGCGTTAATGCTTTGCTCTTGTTCTGCAAACAAGGCTGGTAACGGTACTTCATCCGGAACCGCAGGTAACGACGCTGTTGAGAGCGTGGAAAGTGAAGCGAAAGAAGAGCCGAACGTACTCTTTACATGGAAGATCAAGATCGACGGCGTGGAATATACGTTGCCCTTTGATTTTTCTGAGCTGGCAGCGCAGGGTTATGCGATTAATCCAAAATATGATCAGGATTTGCCCGGTCACAAATATATGATCATGGGACCCACCCCCAAGAAGGATGATCTGTCACTTGACGTCCAGTTCTGGAATCCTACTGACGACACCAAAAAGGTTTCCGAATGCCAGATTGGTCAGATTTCATTTAGAGGAAATTCTAAGCACGAGGTCATTCTTCCCGGCGACTTTAAGTACGACGCGCTGACTCTTACAGTTGATGATATTATTGCCAAATATGGTGAGCCGGACGAAAAAATTGATTCAGACGACTTTATTATTATTACTTACAAACAAGACGTCTACAGTTCGATTAAATTTACGGTTTATAAAGACGAAGCCAAGAAGGATTACGGATCACTCACCCTTCAGAATCTTGTGTAATTCTGAGCCTTTGAATGTGAAGTGACGGATTATTAAAGCCCTATAAGATAGCCTGAACATTATATTGTTCAGGCTATCTTGATATACAAAATCGATAGAATGATACATCCTAAAAAAACTGGTCGAAAGGAGAGCTTCTTTTGATTCTTGAAGTGGTGCAAACCAAAGCAGCGGGAGAAAACACGTTTGAAGTGATACAGAACGACACTGTTTTGTATCGCGGTGAAACGACATGGCTTCCTATGGGGGTTGACAAGGTAAACAAAATCAAATTTTCCGACCCGGAAGGGAAACTGATCTTTCAGTCCAAATACAGCGTAATAGAGAATCTCGCGGAATCGTCCGTGCCTATGAAATATGTTGTTACCGGCGAGCAGAAGTTCGGTCAGTATCAGATCATGAATTCAGCCGATCAGCCGGTTGGCTCCTTCTATGAGGTTCAGAACGGACCGATGGACATTAAATTGTGCATATCGTTCGGCAACAGGGTTATATTAGGTTACAGTCGGTATATCGGTACGCGCGAGGTTATTTCCATTTATGAGAACGATGTTCAGATCGGTCAGATCACGCGTTCTCTGAAAGTGGTAAATAATCTTGACAGTTATTTTGTTCACATCCTGCCTGAGTATGATGAATGGCACGTTCTCATCGCGATGTTTACCATTTATTATGATTACAGATTTCACAACAACAGCGGTCAGGCATTTATCGGCACATCTGTCAATATCACCTATACTTACGACAAAAACAACAAGAAATACAATAAAAATTTTATAAGGGAAAACTTCGGGGAAGAAGAACACAACCGTGTTGAAAGTTATCTGAATCGCAAGGTCGAAATGAGAGCCGGCTGGATCACCGTTAAGCGGTTCTGGATCATATTCGGCGCCGGATGGGCGATAACTTTATTAACGCTTCTTATCCTGTGGCTGACCGGAATATTATATTAATTCAGGGGTGATGGCGTGTCTGATGGAATGACCGAGAGCCGGAGAAATTCGCTTATGCGAAGGCTTGAACTGAACGGAGCGGCTGATCTGACAAATCAGGAACTTGTTGAATTGCTGCTTTTGTATTCGTCCAAGAGAAATGATACCGAAGAGGCGACCGCGAGGCTGTTTGATTATTTCGGCTCTATGAGCGAGGTGCTGGAAGCGCCGATAATTGAAATGATCAATTTTGAAGGAGTGAGTCGCAACAGCGCCGTGCTGCTTTCAATGATTCCTCAGTTAGCCCGAAGAATCCGGATGGATCAGGACAAAAGAAATAAAATCAGGGGAATGGATGCTGTTAAGGAATTTGTGCCAAAGTGTTTTATCGGTATGACTGTTGAGCATTTTCTGCTGATATGTCTCGACAAGCGTCAGAGGATGCTCCGGCATGACTATATTTCAAAGGGAACAGTGTACTCATCTGCCGTGGATATCAGAAAGATAGTTCACTTATTGCTTGCGACAAATGCCCGGTACGCTGTTGTTGCACACAATCACCCGAGGGGAAATGATTATCCGTCCAAAGATGATCTGAAAACCACAAAGGTTATTGTCAACGCTTTGAAAGTCATTGATGTCGAACTGCTGGATCATATTATCGTCAATTCCAACGGAGCATATTCCATAGCAGACGCGCCGCCCGGCATAAGATGCTGCATGAATCCCGACTGACGGGGGATGATGAGTTGAGCAGAGAAAAATTTTGTCTAATCGTAACCGGAGCGATCTGCGTTTTCGGTTGCGCTTTCTTGTCCATATTCAACGCAGTAACGGCAAATTACACCAAGGCCGAAATTATTCCCGGATCGGACTACAGCACGGGTATTGCCGTTGTCAGCGTATCAGACGGAGCAAGAGAAGGCACCGTAAATATCAATACGGCGTCCGAGGCGGAGCTTGCCAGCTTCCTGCCCGGAATTGGGGCGGTCAAGGCAAAGCGCATTGTAGAGTACCGTAAGTCTGCCGGGCAGTTCGTCTCGGTGGACGAGCTGATAAATGTCGATGGAATAGGAGAAAAAACTCTGGAAAATATTAGGCC
>ONWI01000007.1 GCA_900321515.1 uncultured Eubacteriales bacterium
CACATTGCCACGACATACGGCGTGCCGAAGTATCTGACGCTGCAATTCGTTATGGATTTTTACGACACGTTCCCCGATGTTCATCTTGATCTGGTTGAGTACCCCGAGTACCCGATATATGACATGCTTCAGAGCGGGCGTGTGGACTTTGCGTTCCTCCCGCAGCCGATCGACCTCATCAATTACGAGGCGGACTTCTGCTTTTCTCACGACTTCCGCGCCATTGTCCACAAGGATCACCCGCTTGCCGATCATACCATCATACGCTATCCCGACCTGAACGGCTATCCGATCATCCTCAAAGGACGCGATTTTTCACTTTACCCCCACAATATCACGCGATTTGTCAAGGGCGGACTGAATCCCGATATCCTTCTTGAAATAAGCGACGATTCGCTGATTGTGGAGGCGGCAAGACAGAAGAGGGGAGTGGGCATATCCGCAACCTTCCTCGCCGAAGAATATGCCGATTCGATGGTGCGTATCATTCCCTTTGAGGACGAAACGTTCGTGCGCCATGTGTTCCTCGTCCACCGCAGGGGGCAGAAAATGAGCCGTGCACAGGAGAATTTCCGTTCGTTCACTACAGAATGGATAGAGAAAAACAAGCAATGAGTATATTTTTGCATAAATACCCCAAAGCAGCCGTATCGGATTTTATTCCGATACGGCTGCTTTGGGGGTTGTTTGTATGAGGAAAGCGACGAGAGTCGAGGGCAGAGCCGAGCGAGATGCACTTGGAAATAAACGCGGTCGGGCGAATATCCGAATCGCAAACATCCAGAACAATCCCTCCCGGCTGGAGAAAAATGTCCAAGCCCGGTACTATCGCTTTTTTTATTTTGATCGGCTAATTATAAATTGTAAAGGATGAAGCTGTAGAGGCTGGCGAAGTGGAAGAGTGTTCCTCCGAGTACAAAGAGATGCCAGATCGTGTGCATATATCTGATTTTATTGCCGAGCCCGTAGAAAATCGCTCCGACTGTATATATGACTCCTCCCGCGACAAGCATGATGAACTGATCGTGAGAGAGCGCCGCGGCGATATCCTTATAGGCGAACAATATGCACCAGCCCGATGTAAGATAACATGCCATCGAGACATAAGCGTATTTCTTCAGGTCAATGACGTTGAGGGCAATTCCCAGCACGGACGTCAGGGCTACTATGGCAAAGATAATCCTGCCCGCGAGATTATTCATGACCATAAGAGTATAAGGCGCGTAGGTGCCTGTTATCAGCAGGAAGATCGAGCAGTGATCCATTACCTGAAATTTCTTTTTTGCCGTCGTCAGTTCCCACCCGTGATAGAGAGCCGAATTCGCGTAGAGTACGATCATGGTCACAAAGAACACGCACATGGAAAGCGTTGCGGCTGTATTTCCCGCCGCAAGAAGCAGCTTCATGCTCATTGCCCAGCCGGCGACGCCGAGCAGCGCTCCCAGCGCGTGCGTCACGCAGTTGAGCATTTCCTCGTTGAAGGTGTATATCGGAAGGCTGAGCGCCTTGATGCGGCTTTGACGGTTGACCTCGCGCTGCGCGTACATCATTCTATAATCGTTTAAAGAAATATTCATAAATCAGTTCTCCTTGTCAGTACATTTGCATTCCTTATGTCAAAATTATATCATATCAATATCTATATGTCAATAGGTAGTTTTAAAAACCAGATATTTTTTTTGAAATAATATTCTTTTAATCTCTTCAACCATATTACGACATTATTATTCCTCAAAGCGGGGTAAAATATCAGATAATAAAAATCCCACATGGCTTTTCATCAGCCATGCGGGATAATGCCAATATTCGGAAAAATTACCTTCTTCCGCCGTTATTTGTGGGTTTGCTGCTGGTGGGATTGAATTGGTTCGGGCTGTAGCCGGAACGTTCAGTGGGATAATAGTATTCGTAGGTGTACTCGTCGTCGCTTTCCGGGGTCTGCGGAGCTGCCGCTGTGCGGTTCTGCTGTTGCTGCTGCTCGAGACGATCCACCCGGTCGGTCAGTCTTTCGCCGGATCGCGAATAGCCTGGTGCAAGGCGGACATTCCTGCCCTGCTGTGCCGAGTTTGACATTGAGGGTATTTTTTCATCCGGTGAGGCGTTGACATATTGGTTAGAAGGGGGCTGATTTCTGTTGACATTGCTTTGCAGCCGGGCAAGGGAGTTATCCACCTCGCCGGTCAGCTTTTCAAGTTCACGGCTTTGCAGCTCGGCGCGCCTGCGTTCATACTGGTACTGAGCCGCCGCCGCGTCATACGGATTGACATATTCAACAGGCTGCTGCGTATTCGGATATGACGCGCCATATCCCGGACTGGGCGGGACAACGCCCTGATAGGGATAAACGGGATATGCCGGATATGCCGGCGGATAGTACTGCCGCTGAGCGTTTTGCGGATACTGTCCGGGCTGCGGCTGAGGATACTGCCCGTAATATGCCGCAGGATTTGCAACATAGGACGGCGGGGCGACTCTCTGGGGCTGCTGGGGGACCTGACGGGGCTGCTGTCTGTTATTGGCTCCGTAGGGCTGATTTCTGCCGGATCCGCCTATTGAGGTGTTGACCGGAATATACGGAGATTCGTTTATGTCGTCATCCAGCAGACTGCCTTCCTCCAGCTCGTCAACCGGAGTGTGCAGGATCAGATTTGGTTTAGGCAGGTCGTATGTCTCGTAGAAGTAATCGTCCCACTCCTCGTCGTCGAAATATTCTGAGGGATTGGAAATGTGAAATAACGTGCCTATTGCAAACATCGCCATGAGAATGTCGGTGAATACCAGAGGATTGCCGAAGAAGTCACCGATTGATTTGCATTCTGTGACCAGCCAGTTGGTGCAGTACAGAAATGAAGTCATTATGCCTATGCAGCCGGCGGCAAATCCCCATTTGATGGAATTGGAGTTGATACAGCAAAAGAGTTTGCCTATGGTCAGCATGAAAATTGTAAATGAACAGGACATAGCTATCACAGGGAGTTCGGCGCTAATATCCGCCATTGAGGCAGATCTGAGAAATGCCGACAGCATTCTGTGTCCGTACCACAACGCCGGGATTATCGGAACCAGCGGCATGGACAGTATCAGGTTTTCACCTTTGAAAAATGTGACCGAATAGAACATCATGGACAGCACGGAGAGCAGTCCGAGAATAATAAGCACCATGCCTCCGGCGCCGTTGTATGCGGGCATGTCGTCGCTGATGAGTCCGAGGACCGACGCGTATCCGCAGGCTGTTGCCGCAAGCGTTGAGATAATTCCGAGCGCCGATGATTTTTGCGGAGAATAGATGTGCGGGTAGTCGTCGCTGAATATTGAGAAAGCCACTACGAGCAGTATAAAGACCGTCATCAGCACGTTGCTTATTATGCTTACGGTGCTGACGAATTCTTCGGACGCGTTTTCCGAAAACAGGTTCCTATACAGTGATATCGGTATCAAAAACGCGGCAATTATGAAAAAAACAACCATTGACCGTCTGATCTTCATCTGTTTCCCTCCCGTCAGCATTTCTGGGTACAGTCTGAAAATTAGTGATTATACCAAAGTATGCTGCATATAATTATCATGAATATTAAAAAACCGCATAATTATCTTTTTATATTTTATCCCATAATACATGTAAAGTCAAGTAATAAAAAAATTCCGCATGGAAATCAATTTTGGACGTAATTTTAGTTACATGTGTTTGGTGTTCACTAAAATACATGTAAATCGTGGTCAGGAAAATTTGGATAAGGTATTTTATCGGTGGCGCCTAATCGGCGTTTGCCTGGAAAATGTTATAAAACAA
>ONWI01000202.1 GCA_900321515.1 uncultured Eubacteriales bacterium
GCCGCGGCATCCACCAACACCGCAGAACCCGCTCCCGCAGTCGAAACGGTCCCTACCGAAGCGGCTCCCGTTGAGGCCGCTCCCGTTGAGGAAGCCACCGTTGTGGAAGCCGCTCCCGTAACTGAAATCCCCACTGAGGAAGCCCCCGCTGAGGAAACTCCCGCTGCCGAGTAATCATCGGGATTTGATCGTTATCTGATAATGATTCTGAAATACAAAAATAACCGTTCCGACGGTGCGTTGAGCAGCGTCGGAACGGTTTATTTTTTGAGTTGGATTTAATTGATGAATTCCGCGTCGTCCATTTCGACAAAGGGACGGTCGCTTGCTTCCATGGCGCTTATGCCCGTGCGGGTCTGTTCGACTATCGGATAATCCGAAAACTTCTGGAGCGTTTCGTCGAGATCTTCGGGTGAACCAGAGGCGGTGACGATCGCGGAGGAATCGCCGATATATACCACGTTCATGTGATTGCGGAATGTAAGATTGAGGAACTCTGTGCGGCGATCCGGCTCTACACGGAACTTGACCATCATCAGCTCGGAACAGATTGACCTGCCGCTGTCCAGAATGGCTATGCGGCGCACGTCCTGTATCTTGCTGAGCTGGCGGATGATCTGGGACATCTCCAGCTCGTCGTTTGTCAGGACAACCAGAGTTATTCTTGTGAATTTCGGATTCTCGGTGGCACATGCCGATATGGTCTCGATATTGTAGCCGCGGCGGTAGAAGAGTCCCGAGACGCGCTGGAGCACGCCGGGATGATTCCTCACCAGAGCGGAAAGAACCTTTTTATGTGACATTTTTGATGTGTCCTTTCTATATTTTGTTTTGCACTTGCCTATTCCATCTCGGTAATAATCTTATCGGCGCCCAGTCCAGGCGGTATCATCGGCAGGGCGTTCATGTCCTTGCTGATGCGGCAGTCGATAACTACGGGACCGTTCTTGGCAAATGCCTCCGCCAGAACGCCGCTGACTTCATCCGCCTTGGTGATGCGCATTCCGTTCACACCGAACGCCTCCGCCAGTTTGACGAAATCCGTCTTGCGGCAGGGATCCGTATGGCTGAAACGGTTGCCGTAAAAGAGCTTCTGCCACTGGCGCACCATGCCCAGCACCTGGTTATTCATGACGATAACCACTACCGGCAGATGATAACTCGCGAGGGTGGTAAGTTCATTGAGATTCATGTGGAAGGAACCGTCGCCCGTGATGAGCACCACGCGCTTATCCGGATTGCCCACCTGCGAACCGATCGACGCGCCCATTCCGTATCCCATCGTTCCCAGTCCGCCTGAGGTGATGAATGTGCGGGGCTGCTTGAAGTCGTACATCTGCGCCGCCCACATCTGATGCTGTCCCACATCCGTGCAGAGTATATCCTGCGGACGCATGATTTTATTCAGCTCGTCAAAGACTGCTTCGGGAGTCACATTGTCGCCGTCGGTCTGGCAGCATTTTTTCTCGCTGCTCCACTCGGCGATCTGGTTGACCCAGTCTGTATGGTCGGATTGATCGACATTCCGCGCCAGCTTGGAGAGCACCGCGTCCGCGCTTCCTCTTATCGTGAGGTCAACCATGACATTCTTGTCGAATTCCGCGGCGTCGATATCTATGTGAATTATCTCGGCATCCTTGGCGAACGCCTTGGTGTCCCCCGCCACACGGTCGGAAAAACGCGCGCCCACAACTACCATAAGGTCGCAATTGCTTGTAGCCATTGCGCTGGCGTAGCCGCCGTGCATTCCGATCAGTCCGCAGTAAAGCCTGTGGTCATTCGGGAAACCGCCCATGCCCATCAGCGAGCAGGAAACGGGAATATCCGCTTTTTCCGCGAAATCGACGAGCTGCCTGGACGCGTTGGCGGAAATCACGCCGCCGCCCGCGTATATCATCGGACGCTTGGCGTTATTGATAAGCCTGACCGCCTTGGCGATTGCGTCGCTGTCAGCCTGCACGCGGACATTGGCTTTGGGCTGTTCGCGCTCGAATTCGGTGACCGCCGCGGAGATATCCTTCGGCACGTCCACCAGAACCGGTCCCGGTCTGCCCGAACGCGCTATCAGAAACGCCTTGCGCAGAATCGGAGCAAGGGTCGTTATGTCGCGTACAAGGAAATTATGCTTGGTGATAGGCATGGTAATGCCGGTGATGTCAACCTCCTGGAACGAATCCTTGCCGAGGGCGGGCGTGGCGACGTTGCCGGTGATGGCAACCATCGGGATACTGTCCATCATGGCGGTGGCGATACCTGTGACGAGGTTGGTCGCGCCGGGGCCGGATGTAGCGAATACCACGCCGGTCTTACCGGTGGAACGGGCATAGCCGTCGGCGGCATGGCTTGCGCCCTGTTCGTGGGCGGTGAGTATGTGGGTTATTCTGTCGCTGTACTTGTAGAGGGCGTCATAGATATTGAGCACCGCGCCTCCGGGATATCCGAAGACGGTATCAACGCCCTGCTCCAGCAGCACTTCACAGATGATGTCTGATCCGTTGAGTTTCATTTTTACAGATTACCTCCGTTTTTTAATGCAGTTAAGGTTATTATAGCACCCTGCGGGAATGCTGTCAATGGATTTCGGGCAATATTTCAGCGATTCAGCAAGGTAACAGGCGAAAAGAAAGAAAGAAAAGCGCTATGCGCTTTCTTTATTTTTCTTTTTCTTTTTTCTCCCGCATACCTCCAACCTTCTTCGCGTCTTACGCGTATATATTATATGTAATAACCCTTCATGAAAGGAATGATCCGCTATCAAAATACGCGACTTTCTGTATTTCACCGCATTCGGAATAAAAACAGTCCTCTTCCGGCAGAAAAAGCCGATTCTCGGCACTATCATCGTGACCGACAAGTGCAATCTTCACTGCAAACATTGCTCGGTCAACAATATCACCTCGGTCATTCATCCCTATAAACAGATTCAATCCCAAATGAAACAGCTCTATGATATGGGCATCAGAATCCTCTTCTTCTGCGGGGGCGAAACGTTTCTCTGGCAGGACAGCGGCAAAACCCTCCGCGATCTGGTCGTCGAGGCAAAACAAATGGGATTCCTCATCGTCAATGTCGTCACCAACGGCACGCACCCCATCGACCTGCCCGAAGCCGACCTGATTCTGCTGAGCCTTGACGGGGACAGGGAACGCCACAACAGGATACGCGGCGACACATTCGATACCATTATGCACAATATATCCGGGGCGACTGCCGACAACATCTGCTTCTACATGGCTATCAATCAAATCAACAAGGGCGCTGTCAGGGAAGTCTGCGCTCTGGCGCGCGATACAAAAAATGTCCGCGCCGTGTCGTTCAACTTCCACACGCCATATCCCGACACAGCCGCACTCGCTCTGACTCGGGAGGACAAGGCGAAGTGCTGTGATGACATTGCCCGGATGATGAAGCAGGGCGCGCCTGTCTTCAATCTCAAACGGGCGTTCCCGTATCTTATCAACAACACCTTCCCCACTCCCTGTCATCAGTGCGTGGTGATGGAAAACGGCAAGCTCTCCACCTGCGGCAGATGTATCGACGTGCCGGGACTCTGTGAGAAATGCGGATATTTCTTCGTCGCGGAATACACCCTGATATTCAGCGGAAAACTCAGCATTGTCTCCGAAATGCTGCGGACTTATCTCAAATACATATGACAGGAGGCACATCCGAAACAGAATGAGCGCAATCACAACACTCACCCGCATGTGGCTCACCAGAACCACCAAACCGTTTATCTTCACGGGCGAATACGACGAGGTTCTCCCCTACTCCGAATGCGAAGGACTCGGGCTTTATGTGCATATTCCGTTCTGCAAAAGCCTCTGCGCCTTCTGCCCCTACTGCAAGACCGTCTATTCCGGGGAAAAATGCGACAGGTACATCGACGCGCTGCTCAGGGAAATCGAACTTGTCGGCAGCCGGAACGGCGGAAGAAAAACCGTCACAAGCCTTTACTTCGGGGGCGGAACACCGGCGCTTGCCGCCGACAGAATAGGAGACGTCATCGCCGCGCTACGAAAATACTTTGATATCACCGAGGGCATCGGGCTGGAACTTCATCCCGACAATGTGACCGCCGATACGCTGCGCGTTCTCAGCGCGGCGGGCGTCACCAAGATCAGCATAGGTATCCAGTCGTTCCTGCCGAAGTACCAGAACATCCTCGGACGCAAGCCCATCGACACGGACGCAATGGCAGCAGCACTGCGGGAAGTCAGATTTGAAACAGTGTCCATGGACTTTATCTTCGCGCTGCCGGGGCAGACATTTGACGACCTTACATCCGACATAGACAGGGCTTTTGAAATCGGCGCGAATCATGTGGCGATTTACCCGTTTATTGACTTCACCTTCACCCCTGGAAAAGTAAAGCCCCTCGGCAAAAGACAGAAGCGTGAACTGCTCGACAGCGTTACCCGTTACTGCGCACAAAAGGGACTGGTCAGGGATTCCATCTGGACATTTTCGTCCGGGAAAAACGCGAAGTATTCCTCCATGACGCGGGACAATTTTCTCGGCTTCGGCTGCTCGGCGACGACATTGCTCAACAAGCAGTTCAAGGTAAACACCTTTTCGGTGGAGGAATACATCAGGCGCATCGACGGCGGCAAACTCCCGACCTCGCTGACCATCCGCTTCACGCCGCGCCAGCGGATGATCTATTATCTCTTCTGGACGCTCTACAGCACGCGGCTTGACCCGGTGGATTTTGAAAAATTCTTCGGCGTGCCGCTCGACAGAATGTACGGCTTGGAATTCCGTCTCGCGCGGCTGCTCGGCTTCCTGACATTCCGGGACGGCGTTTACCGCATGACCCTGAAAGGCGCCTTCTACTACCATCACTACGAGAATTATTACACGCTCGCCTATATAGACAAGATGTGGGGCATCATGCGCGAACAGGCCTTCCCAGAGAAAATCGAGCTTTGACAAAAACCGCCCGGGCAGGGGCATTCCGCACTCCCTGTCCGGGCGGTCTTTCAGTTGTCACGAATTGTCATGCCGGATGTCGTCCATGGAAAACTCCTTCACCGGCTTGTCGAAGCTCACATACACCGGATTGTGAATCTGTATTTCATCCGGCGACGGGATTTTCATGTAGTCCCCGAATTGCAGCCTCATAAACCGTTCGTACTGCGCCGGACAATTCATTTGCCTGTCCTCAAACGGCAGCGGCACTGTCTTAGTGAATATTTCGGAGGGGAACGTCCATTCGCCCTTGTGATGCCACCATGTGCAGCCCGTCAGCTCGGTTGAGCCGAGCGGATATTTTCGGAGCATATTCAGCCATTTCTCCGAATAGTGATTGAATCGGATGATTCCTCGGAAGGGCCGCGCGAGCAGCCACATGATTCTCATCTTGACGGAACGCATATCCGCAAGCGGGTATCTGCGGATCCAGTTCATCTTGTAATAATATTTCATCCTGAAATAAAACAGCCGCTCCTTGAATTTTTCAGACGGAATGCTTGAAATCGGCATCACGTCCACCCATATTCCGGTATGAGCGTCCGGATATGCCAGGGTATCGTCTTCAATGAAAGTGGTATTGATGTTGTGAACCTTCACGAAAATCTGCTTGTAATGCTTCACCCGGTCACATCGGAATACCTTCAGATGGTCGGGCAGCTCCTTTTCCGCAATCTCCAGAAAATTGTCGTAATACTGTATGGGAATCGCGATGTCAATGTCGTCGTCCCAAGGGATGAATCCATGATGACGAACTGCCCCGAGGCATGTTCCTCCGACCGAGAAATAAGGTATATTGTGCTTCTCACATAAATCGTGGACATACCCGAAAATATCCAGAATGGATTCCTGTACTTGTGTCATTGTCTTTGATCCTCCGTTGGTCTGCGTTTGATTAACTTTGCCGCGATTTCCTTCAATACAAAGGGATTGAGTCCCCTGATCATCAGCGCGTTGTTGCGCCGTATGGGGAAAATGATATAGCCCAGAAGCACATTGGCGAAAAACTGCGTGATGAGCGACGCGGCGGCGGCGCCGTTGATGCCCCAGAACGGAATCATCAGATAATTCAGAATTACATTGGCGGACGCGCCGGACAGATTGATAATCCACAGATATTTCTGCTTTTCCTCCGACAGAATCCATATGTTCCTGACCGAACCGTAATAGGAAAACGTCGTGTACCAGACCACGATCATCAGGGCGCTGATGGAGGCGGAATAGGCTTTGCCGAAAAGCAGGGGGATGATCAGCCACGCAAACGCCGTCATTACCACGCTTTGCGCCAGTGAGAGGTATGTTATCACGGAATACAGCTGCGTCATTTTGGCTTCAAACAATTCCTCGGATTTCTTTCGCGACTCAAAAATGACGGGGCGGAAGGAATCAATGACGGCGGAAAAGACAAAGCCCGTCATACCCGTACATGACACGGCGGCGGAATAATACCCCACCGATTCGGCGCTCAGCATATGCTTGAGCATGAGTCTGTCGGTCTGGGCGAAGATGGTCACCATCATACTGGACACAATATAGTACCTGCCACGCGACCAGAGGCGTTTTGCCACCTCGGCGGAGAATTTCAACGGCTGCCCGCCCAGCTTTTTGTAAATGACGAACAGCGCGCCTGCCAGCAGCATATAATCCAGCGCGTTGGACACCGAAAACCAGTAAATGCTTTTCCGAGTGGCGAGAAGAAAAGTCTTGTAAGCGGACACTGCGGTAAACACGCACAGAGCCGCTATGGAGAAATATTTGGAAAGCAGGTGCGCCTGGAACCAGTACATGCAGCCCTCGGCAGCCTGAAAGATCAGCACGGCGCTGTAAAGGATGCAGACGATAACGGTTTCCGGCTCGTTCCGATTTGCCGCGAAAGAAAAGACGGCAATGGAAAACACGCACAAAACCGCGGAAAAGAGATTGAGCGCGATGGCGGTGCCGAGCACCTCCCCTTCGCTCTCCTTGTGATGAATCAATTCCTGCACAAGTATATTGGTCACGCCAAGCTGCATGATCGGCAGAATGAATGCCGTCAGCGACGCGGCGTAATTGATGATTCCGTAGTTGGAAGGTCCTAAATACCTTGCTGTCAGCATACTGATGACAAGCTGCAAAACAGACTGGACAATTTTGGCGCCGATCAGCCACGAGGCATTCTTAAAAGCCTTATTATTGCTCAAAGCAATCATGTATGAACTCCTTATTGTTTTTGTTTAATATTCAAATCCGCTTTCTTCGCCTATAGGCTTTTCCAGAAGCTCCGGGTTGGCAAATACATGCTTGATGAGCTTGAGACTGCGGGCAAAATAGAATCCGTCGGCAATACGCTCGTCCAGCGTCGCGCCCACGTCGATCACGTCGCGTATCTGCTTTGTGCCGTCCGGCATGATAACCTCTTCCTTGTGAAGCGTGCCGATGGTGATCATAATGCTGTTGGTGCCGTAGTTGTTGAGATGGTGATAGACCGCCGGACATTTGATGCTGCCGAGATTGCTCGTCAGAATGGTGGTGTAATTCGGGTCGCCGTCGGTCAGCGCCTTCGGATTCTTGCCCCAGAAGTCGAGCCAGCGGATGACGCGGATCGCCACAATCAGCACCGGCCTCGGCAGCGAGGCGAATACGTCCAGCACCGCGTCAATGCCGCCCGTGGAATGTTCGCTCTTGCGCGTCTCCCTCACGTCGCCGACGATCTTTTTGCTGATGGAGTCGAGGTTGTCCTCGTCCTTCGGCACAAGCACCATCAGGGATTCCTCCGCGCCGTCGGCAAATCTCCGCTTGACAACGAAACTGATGGATATTTCGTCGCGCTCATACATCCTGTAGCCCTGAATGAAGCGGTTCATCAGCGGACGTTCCTTCACCATGCGCGCCATGCCTGTGACGGCGCAGTGGAAGAGTGTCGTCTTGTATTCCGGATGCTCGGCGTTGCGCCGTTCCAGATATTTCAGCAGTTCGGTCGCGTCAATCGTGTCGTTGAGGTACACTTCGCAGTCGGTGCGCTTGGGCAGCAGATAACCCATTACCGTTTGCAGTCCCGGCGCCTTCACCCGCCGTCCGTCCCGGCGGTCGCCCCACCTGCGGCGCTTTTTCTTTTTGTCGATTCTGGCTTGCTTCTTTGCCTGCTTGGCGTCGATTCTGGCTTGCTTCTTTGCCTGCTTCGC
>ONWI01000102.1 GCA_900321515.1 uncultured Eubacteriales bacterium
CAACTTTTACTGACATTGGAAAGTTACCTCCTAAAGAAAATTTCTGATTATATAATATCCCATTTTTCCATAAATTACAAGAGCAAGAGGCAAATTTTACAAAAATTTTTTATATATTCCCGCACAAAGACACCGGAAAGCAATGCCGGGCTGCCGCCTTCACTCTAATCGAAATAAGGATTGCCCTTTGACCACTTGTCAGTCGGATCCCAGCCGCCGTTTATCTTTTTTCTTTTAGGCAATTCGGCGAGTTTTGAATCAGGACCGTTTTTATTAACCACGTTGACCTGAGTGCCTTCCGGGACATTAGTATATATCCAATAGGCGTCGCGGATGCACAGCTGTATATCTCCCGCCGTAACGGGGGTGCCGAGGTTTTCATACACCTTGTCCAGCATCATCCATGCGGATTTCTGACTGTAGGAGAGGGAACTGATATGACAGCTGTTATCCGATGAAGTCATCAGGCAATTGTAATGTCCGAAATGATTATCCTTTAGCTTTGTCCATTTTTCCTTCTTCTCAATGACATAGACGCCCTCTGCGGTAGGAGAAGTATCCTTCGCGCCTGTTGAACATTGCAAGGCATTGGCTAATTTTGTGTATTCTCCGCTGTCCTCCTTTTGATATGCAACCACCGTCTGACTGCCTATGTAAACAACCAAATAATAATCAGATTTGTAATCGGGATTTAAGATATCCACGTTTTTATTGGTCTCAGGCTCTGCCGACGAGACATCCGTCGCGGCAATATCAGCAGGGCTGACATTATTGTTATCGGAATCCGAGATATCAGACTGTGAAACATAATCGGTCTCGGTTCCGTTGCCCCTCATTGCCAGTGGGTCGTCTGCATTGTCAGAAACTGACCTCTTTCCGTTGTAAACGATCACGGTGAATACCGCGAGAGCAAATACCACCACGCACAGTGACACGGCGGCAATGGCAATTTTCTTTGAATCATTGTTATTTCTGTACATTTTCAAATCCCCATTAAATTATTATAATCGCGTTGAAATTGCAACATAATGATTATACATCAAAATAGCTAAATGTCAATGAAGATAAAGTAAAAAATCCGGCGCATCACTTAATTGCCTTCATGCAAGAGCTAAAACTCCCCCAGAAGTCGAGTAATGCGCCGAATCAATCAGGGTCTGTTTAGATATCTGTACACGCGGATTGCCGCCATATCTGCCGAAATCCAATGGAAACAAATATTTCCATGTATATTCACAGAGAGTATTGCCTTCGTTTTTGGCTTCATCTGGCGAAAATGTCCGGAAGCTGAACTTTTTCAGCAATCACAGCCCCGCACACCCGGAGGCTCTAAACAGGATTTTTATATTGATATCAGACCAACTAAGGATATTAATACCATCCATCGACCCAGCCGCCGTCGTTATCGCCGACGTTATTCTTGGTGGTTGTTGCAGCAGGTTTCTTCGTGGTAGTTTTCCTCTTGCTGGAAGTGGTACTCTCCTCAGTTTCGGTCGTGGTTTCCTCGGTAGTCGTAGTAGTCTCCTCAGTGGTGGTCGTTGTTGTTTCCTGAGTAACGTTAATATCAGTTCTCGATACATTCTGAGCGATAACAAATTTATTGTCACCCAAATAGACTTCCACCACGCCAAAGCCAACCAAAACAGTAGAAACAAACGTTTCTACTGTCAATGTGGCAAGAACGGTCAGAATGATTACTTTCAGTTTTTCACCAATCACTATTTTTCCGAATAATTTCAAGAAAATCTCTCCTTTTTTAAATTAATTCAAAAAGCTCCTGAGCTTTTCTATGATTGCCCTTTGCGAATCGTCAGGATTTTCAATCGCCGAATAGGAATCATACGCCGCCTGGGCAACGCCGAGGAACGACCTTTCTACGGTCTGGGAATAAATAATGTGCTCTTCTCCCGTCGCGTTGTCAATATAAATCAAATAGCCTCTGCCCTTCACCTTTGTACCGAAAAACGACCTGGGAATATTAATCAGAACGCCGGTGTAAACATACTGCGTCTCATCCTGGCTGAAGATATTGTCAGCCCTGATTTTGCGGACCTTCGGCGTATTGATGGTCAGCTCATTGTCTCCCAGTGTGCCGGAGGCGATGATCAATGTGCCGAATTCAGGAATATAATGCACTGATTTAAGCCCGTCATCGTTCACAATCTGTATGCCGTAGCGTATGCCGTAAGGATCGGAGATTCTGATGCTCGCTCCGAGAGTGTTAAGATGTATCTTCGGATCGGTGTCAACAATATAATGATCATATGCTGACTCGCTCAGTGTCGGAAAAACAAGCCTTCCGTCCCAATCCTGCATGACAGCTCCGTCATTAATATGATCCTGCGCGAAGGTCATGTTGTTTCGCACACATGTTGTGCTTCCGACAAGGAAGTAATTGTACATCGGACACGGCGTGCCGTCCTGATATGCATATCCATCGTCCCATGTAGAATCAACGCCGTACCATTTTCCGTCAATCTGCACATAATTCCACATATGCGGACCGCCCGACGACTCAGACGTCATTCCCTCACCGGAAACAAGCGCGCAATTTATGCCGAACTCATCACAGAGTATCTTCATTGCCTTGGAATAACCCTCACAGACAAACTTTCCCTTGCCGGTAAAGAGCGGAGTTGCGGTATATGCATATCCGTAAGTGTATGTATCCCCGCGGAGGGCGTCATATTCGTAGGAAGCATTAACTATAATATAATCATGTATTGCCTTTACAGTCTCATAAGCCGACTGGCTTTTTCTCGACTGAGTGATGCTGTTTACGGCGGCAGTAATTCCGGCGTCGAACGCGGCAATGTCATTATATGCATTTGGATATGAACCTCTTTCAAATGAAAATACAACTTTTACGAAGCTTCCGGTCACAGCGCCTGAAGTGGTGTCTGTTGACAAATCAACATATAACGTATAGCTGAATGCCCTTACCCAGAAAACGTCCGCTCTGTCGTAGAAAAACGCAGCCGAAGCGGAAAGAACCATATCGTCGATAAAAGCTATATCACCGTTGTCAAGATAATCCTTATCCGGGTCATCGGGATTCGGCACACAGTTCGGAGCGTCAAATACTACAGGAGTAACTTCCACCGTAAACGGCTGTGTGACAGGATTTCGCCGGGTTACAAAATTATCTATCCAGCCGTCATAGATTTCCTTCTCGGTATCGTTCAGCTCACTTCTGTAATTGCCGTTGTAGCTCGCTGATGGAAGGAATTTTTTAAACCTGGAGCGGACATCACGCTTTCTTCCTGTTTGATTTGACAGAACAAAATCTGCGGATTCACGCGTTGCAGTAACAGTTCTGACAATAACTGGTTCTGTCTGCTCCGGTTGCTGAAGCGTGTTCTCGGTTTGCTGAAGCACATCCTCGGGTTGCTGAAGCGCATTTTCGGGTTGCTGTATGATTTGCTCATACAAATCTGAAGGAGAAACATCTTCCGCAGCATTTGCTGTCAAAAAAACATGCAAACAAAGCAGCGCTGAAACAGATAGCATAAGAAGTAAACCGACTTTAAACTTCATCTTCATAAATCCTCAGTCCTTTCATAAAAATAAGATAAAATAAAATCCCCCCTAATAATTATTATGCATAATTTTGCCTAAAAGTCAATAGTCTCAAATTCTTTTCGGCATTTTCACGGCAAACAAATTATAATCATTCTATGTCAAAAATCATCCTATACCAAAAACAGAATATCGTGTATGAATACATCAGGCACGATACTCCGTTTATTGGATTAATTCAGATAAACCCTGAAAATGATATTACATTTAAGATGGGCTGAAGTGCCTCAGGACTGACCCTCCTGAGATGGGTTAGTCTCCTGAGAACTGCCCGCTGTGGTCGGCTCTCCTTCAGAAGGAGTCTCACCTGTCGGAGTGGTTTCACCTGCATTAGCAGACTCACCTGTGGTATTGTTCTCGCCGCCTTGAGTTGTTCCGCCTCCATCAGCCGGCTGAGTATCATCGGTGTCCTGAATTCCAAGAAACTCCTTCAGCTTGCTGATTGCCGTCTTCTGCGCAGCATTTGGATTTTCCAGCTTTGAATAGCTGTCATAAGCAGCCTGAGCAACTCCGTTGAACGACTTGACAACGGCTGTTGAATACATAGTGTACACATTTCCGTCCGCGCCGCGATATTTCAAATAGCCTCTTCCGACGACCTTAGTATCGAAAAACGATTTGGGAATATTGATAAGAACACCGGTATATGTGACATGAACGTTGGTGTTTTCAAGGTAATTTTCCGCCTTTATGCACCTGACCTTATCAGTATCCAAAGTCAGCTCATTGCTTCCAAGGTTGCCCGCACCGATAATCAATGTGCCGTATTCAACTATCTCGGTTAATTTGAACGCCTCGTTCTTTCCCAATCTTACACCGAAACGAATTCCGTAAGGCTCACTTAATCTGATGCTTGCTCCAAGAGTTTCAAACTCCAAATCAGGCACGACATCAATCGTGCGAGGAACCTCCAAGTCTCCCAATTTTGCGGAAACGCTTGCGGTACCGGGACCTTCTGCGGTAACTACACCTTCGGGGGTAACCGAAGCGATCCTTGAATCGGACGTAATCCATTCAAGCGAGTCCTCCGGGTCCCCGCCGGAAACCGTCGCGCTGAATTCCACCGTCTCACCGGGCTTCAAAGTCTGAGCAGGCTGGTCGATGTCTAATGTCACTGCCCACAGGTATATCGGATCGCCGACGCATTGCTGATAACCGCCGTTGGTATTAATGGAGGTGACCCGCACGCTGTATTTGCCCTCAGTAACATCAAATGTATATGCCGTACCGCTGAGGTCCTCTTCATATACAGTCGTACCCTCGGATTCCACCGCAACATGATATTTCACCGCGCCTTCGCATGGCTTCCAACTGACAGTAGCTGTGGAATTGATTAGTGAGTACTTCTTATCAGGCTTTGCAACCGGCTTATCAAGCTTGCCGACATAGAAGCCAAACGGTTCCGATGGCTGCCAGTCGTATTCGCCTCTGGACTCGCCCGGTGTGACCAATGCTTCATAATAGCCGTCTTCCAGAGTGTCTGTTGTAAATGACGTGCATCCTGTGAAGCTCTTTGTAAGGAAATCCTCTCCGTCCTTTGTAATCTTTAGGACATAATCGGAAACTCCCTCGCAATCATTCCATTTTATATTAGCCGCCGCGCCGTGGACGTAATATTCTACGGACGGATCAATAATTACCGGACGCTTGTTGCCGATATTAAAGCCGTAAATTTTTGACGCTGCAACCTGATTGCCGCCGTTTGCATTTACAGAATTCACAACGAACTCATAATAACCGTCTTCCGGGGCAAATGAATAGGAAGTCGATTCGGTTTCATCATTCAGATACTGCGATTCACCGTCTTTCACGGCAGACACCTGATATCCGGTAGCTCCGGTGCAGGAATTCCACTCGACGTTAATGGTGTCGCCTGTCGCATAGTACTTCTGCTTGGTTTTAATTACAGGAGCATCCAATCGACCGATTTCAAATCTGACAGGTTCACTTGTTTTCTTTGTGTAACCGCACACTGCGGTAACAGTAACTTCGTATGAACCGTTGCCCTTGTTGACATCACAGAAATTATTGGTTGTCACCAGCTCATTAATAACAACCGCTCCGTCCTTCTTGACGTTCAGAATATAATAACTGGCATTCGTCTGATAGTTCCAGTTTATTCTGGCGCTTGCATTCTCAGCGTAGTAATCGTGAGTGGCGCTTGCTTCGGGAGCATTGATATTGAGAGTGGTATTTGTCACATTGACTCTGGTAATTCTCTTGTATCCTATTCCCTTATGCACGAAATATCCCTGACTGCTCACGGCAGAGGATTTCGGAACGAGAGTCTTTCTGGCAATAGGAGGTGTCTGTTCATATACAACGTAATACTTATCGGTAATATCTCCGATCCAGACGATATGGTCTGTTTTGTCGATAGCGTCCCCGACTCTGAGTGAAGAAGCCCTTACATTCTTATAATGGTATGCGCGGGGGCATTCCGCAATGGTTCTGACGCTGATGTATCTCGGTCCGGCAAAATAATCTCCGAGGACCTCGCTTACAAAGGAAGCACAGCATGAGCCATAGACAGGACCGGTTCGCCATGCGTTGGACGTGCTTTCGCAACGTGCTGTTGCGGAATAGTTCCTGCTCGCGTAATTTGCGTACTGCCCAAGAGACATAAGACTCCTGCTCGCAACCTCTTTATAGAAGAGCGTAAAGGGCATTCCCTTGACAGTTTCTCCCTTTTTAAAATACAGGGAACCGTTATACAAGCTGTTATTCCATGTGCGGATATCCTGCGAAGGAACCCACTCATAATTGATGATGTTCTCAGCTCTTGCCTTCATATCTGCCAGCGAAGTAGACGACATAGCGGCATTTGCAATGAACCAGCTGTTGCCGCTGGCCATCATGGTAATTATCAGGTCAAAAGCAAGTAAAAAAGCTGCTACAAAAGACAACGGTCTCTTGTTTTTTGTGAAAAATTTTATTAATCCTTGCAAGTAAAGCCCTCCCTGCCTATTATCTGAGTATTATTATACAGGATTATTAAAAAATAGTCAATAGTTTTGAAAAGAATTTTACACAACATATTACAAACTATGTGATTTTCAGGTTATTTATTCAGCATATTCTTCAGCCTGCGCAAAGTGTCTGTCCTGTTCTCAATCATGTAACTATCTGTAAAAACATCCATTCAAGCTTATAAATCGTCCGCAGTGTTTCACTCCGAAACAGCCATCTGTTCTTTTGGCTTGCCCACATAGAATGACATTTTCTCGGATGGCTGCCAGTCATATTCGCCTGATGATTCCACAGCCGAAACAACCGTCTCATATTTACCGTCAGGCAGACCGCTGAGAGTATATTCCGTCCCGCCGGATACTTTTTTATTCAGATATGCCCTGTTGTTGCGGTAAATACGCAGCATATATTCTGAAACGCCTTCACAGTAATTCCAATTAAGAGTTACATCCGCTTTGCGCGGGTAATAAGCATCGGCAGAATCTATTACAATCTGCCGCTTGTTGCCGACATCAAAGCCGTACTTCTCTGATGAAGCCGTCTGCAAGCCTCCGTTTTCATTTATTGCGTCTACCCGGAATTCATAGTAACCGTCATCCGGCTCAAAAGAAAGCGAACAGGAATTCAGGTTCGCTTCGCGAAATATCTCCCCGCCGTCGCGCGATACTGTCACATGATAGCTGGTGGCGCCTGCACAAGAAGTCCATCTGACGGTGATATTATCTCCGGAAGCGAAATATTTTCCTTCGGAAGTAATAACCGGAGCATCAAGCCGTCCGACAGTGAAACGCTTGCCGCTTGCCGCCCTGTGTGAACCGCTCACGGCAGTGACGGAAACCTCATAACTGCCGTTCCCATTATCGATCATGTAATGTTCTGACGTCTGCACCTGCTCTTCCACAATGCACTCGCCGTCTCTTGCCACATCCAGCAGATAATAGCTCGCACCCGGCACAGCAGCCCAGCTCATTTCAACAGCGGCGCCCTGTGCGTAACAGTCGTGGTCAATCATTAGTTCCGGAGCTGTCACCGACGGGTCGGAACCAGTCACGTTTATCCTGCTTACCGTGCTGTAAATGCTGCCTTTATACTCCAGAAATCCGTCGCTGTTGACTGCGGAATCCTTACTGACAACCACTTTATGAGCAACTGGCGGAGTCTGCTCATAAATAACGAATGAATCGTCTGTGACGTCTCCGATCCAAATAATATGTCCTTTTTTGCTAAGGGCGTCGCCCGCCTGTATCATATCTGCCCTCGCCTCGGTGATATGACTCGCATATGTACTTGCCTCAATTCTGCTCACACTGTCATAGCGGGGATTATCTCCGTCCATAAACGAGCCGCCAAAGATTTCGCTTATAAAAGTAGCACAGCAGGAGCCGTAAACCGGTCCGGTGCGCCACTTGTTGTTTTTGCTGGCGCATCTGGCTTTTACGGAATAATTGCCGGCAGTAACTTCACTGTACTGCGCCATTGAAAGCAGGCTGTCGCTTACCTCCTCGCTTGTAAAAAGCGTGTAAGGCATTCCCCTGACGGTGCTTCCGGCAGGGAAAACAGCGGCTCCGTTGTACAGACTATTGTTCCAAGTCTCAACATCCTGCGAAGGGACCCACTCATAGTTTATTATCGCCTCCGCCCTCGCCCGCATCTGAGCAAGGGTAGATGAGGTGATTCCGGCAGCGTCGGCATGCATTCCGCCGAATTCCGCGATAACGGTTATGAACATATCGGCGGCAAGCAACACCGCTGCCATCATTACCGCAAGCCTCCTGCCATGTTTGTTTTTTCTCATCCTTATTATCAATTAAATACCTCCAGGTCGATAATATATATTTAGTTTACAATAATATCCATACAAAGTCAATAGAATAATCCCTCGCTAAAATAATTCAGCATCCCCGGCAGATTCCCTGATAGGATTCAGGAAATCTGCCGGGGACGGTTTTAACAAATCCGGCGTGCTTCTCCCGCGGCAGGAAAAGTCGGTACGGTTGAATGACGGGACTTTCGCAGATAAAAATCACAAATAGTTCCCGACATAAAGAGAAACTGCCGATATTTGTTTATCCCGGAAGCTCCGCCGTACAGTCCCGCCGCCGACAGTGCCTTCCTTTTACATATTATGCCTCATTGACGGCAGCGTTATTATATAATTTTGCAAAGCGCAATATACAAATTTTTTACAAATCATCACGCAGCCATAACAAAATATTATTGACAATCCGCCGCTTAGTCTTTATTATATGTAGGAAGCATAAATAAACGTAACGTCAAGGAAGGATCTGAAGAAAATGAAAATCGCAATTTACGGATACGGCAATCTCGGCAGAGGAGTGGAATTTGCAGTCAGACAGAACCCTGACACCGAACTTTTCGGAGTTTTCACCCGCAGACCGCCGGAAACGGTTAAGCCCGCATTCTCTGAAACAAAGGTTTATCCCGCCGCCGACATCACGAATTACAAAAGCGACATCGACGTGCTGATCATATGCGGAGGCAGCGCCACCGATCTGCCCCGTATGACTCCGGCGCTTGCCGCGGACTTCAACGTGATCGACAGCTTTGACACCCACGCCGATATTCCAAAGCATTTCGCCGCTGTTGACGAATCGGCGCGAAAGGGAGGCAAGATAGCAGTCATCTCCGTCGGCTGGGATCCCGGAATGTTTTCACTGAACCGCCTCTATGCCAACGCCATCCTGCCGGACGGCAAGGACTACACATTCTGGGGTAAGGGGGTAAGTCAGGGACATTCCGACGCTATCCGCCGCATAGACGGGGTACTGGACGCACGGCAGTACACCATTCCCGTGCAGTCCGCGCTTGACAGCGTTCGCGCGGGAGAGAATCCGGAGCTGACCACCCGCGAGAAGCACACTCGCCTCTGCTATGTGGTAGCTGCGGAGGACGCAGACAAATCGCGCATCGAACGCGAGATAGTCACCATGCCCAAGTACTTCTCGGATTACGACACCACAGTAAACTTCATCTCTCAGGAAGAACTCGACCGTGACCACAAAGGTATTCCTCACGGCGGATTTGTAATAAGAACAGGAAAAACAGGCGCGGACAACTCAAGCAGTCATGTCATTGAATACAGCCTGAAGCTCGATTCCAACCCTGAATTTACTGCAAGCGTTCTCGTAGCTTTCGCAAGGGCCGCATACAGAATGTGCGGACGCGGCGACTGCGGCTGCAAGACAGTATTTGACATAGCTCCGGTGGATCTTTCGATAAAGACTCGTGAACAGGTTATCGCCGAGATGCTTTGATTTTTCATTCATAAGAGCCTGTTCAGAATCTCTCCGCATACGCTTATACACTGAACAGGCGCTATGCAATTCACACGGTGCGCATCCTCAGTGAAGGACGCGCACCGTGTTTTTTTCATGACATTTTACTCCGGCGAATCGACATGGGAATTACTCTTCATCAGGTCTGTTGAGCATATTTTCGGCAAATATGGCATAACCGCGCTTTGGGTCGTTTACAAACACATGCGTCACCGCACCGACGAATTTGCCGCCCTGAATGATCGGACTGCCGCTCATTCCCTGAATTATGCCGCCTGTCTGACTGAGCAGCCTTTCGTCGGTAACCCTTATGATCATGTTTTTGGTCGGTTCTCCGCCGTATTTAATATTCTCGATTTCTATATCATACAGCCTCGGAACGCAGTCATTCGTAACGGTACAGAGTATCTTCGCCCTGCCCTGCTTTGTCTCCTGCTTAACCGCGGCTTCGTATTCGGTGAATTCCGGCAGCTCGGCTGTATATCTGCCGAAGGCTCCGCGGGCAGTGTTGCTCTCAAGCACTCCAAGTTCGCTGCCTCCGAGATATCCCACTATCTCTCCCGCGCAGCCTCTTACTCCCCTTCTCACTCCGCCTACCCTTGCGGATACTATTTCACCGTCCTGTATCGGGATTATTTCGTGCGTGTCAGCGTCGCATATACCGTGTCCCAGACCGCCGAAGCTGCCGCTTTCCGGGTCGATATAAGTCAGCGTGCCTATACCGGCAGCGCTGTCACGCACCCACAGACCAGTTCTCAGGCAGCCGTCGGCGTCGGAACGGACGGGAGTGAGCTTTACGCTCCTGCGCTTTCCGTCTCTGTCGGTAAGCTCAAGCGTCAAAGTCCCTCTGGATTTTTTTACCGCCTCGGCAAAATCAGAATTGGTGTATACTGACCTGCCGCCAACCGAACGGATGATATCCCCCTGACGAACTCCGGAATCCTTTGCCGGATTGACTCGCCTGCCGCAGGAATCAAAATCCGAAATACCCACCACCATCACTCCGTCGCTGTACATTCTCAGTCCGAACAGAGTTCCGGCAAGCATAACCTTTTTGGTGTTTTCCCTGCGGATTGCCACGTTCTTTACTCCAACCACTCCGAAGAGCTTTGCCTGTGCCGAGTCCGAACTGTCCCCGCTGCATTCCACTGAAACCGGAAGCAATGTCGAAAGCCGGGAACTGCCGCTTTCATGCACAATCAGTTCATCCGGAAGCTGCAGCACGGTAATAAAGGAGCAGACAAGCGCAGCGGCGACAACGCCGGCTGAAAGCATAAACAGCAGAGCGATTGCCTTTTTGCATTTGCGCAAAAACAACCTCCTCCTTCTATGCGTTATTGCGCGGATAAAAATTTAAAAATTTAAGCCGCGCAATAATAGCTTGCTCACATCTTTGCGTTAAACCCGTGACAAATTATCTTTCAATTGTAAGAGCCTGCTGACGTATCTCTACACGCGCGTCTGGCACGCTGACTTTGGCAGCTGGCAGATCTTTCCGCCATATTTTGCCAGAAATCCTTGGTAATACCAAAATTTTTGCTTCATCCGGCAAAAAATAGGTCGGCGCCATCCGCACACGTTGAGATATGTCAGCAGGCTCTAAGATAGATTTATGATATGTAATTTGCAACAAAATCGTAAATTAATATTTATTTATATTGACATAGCAAATTCAATCATTGTATAATAGTTAGAAAACGGCGGTTTTTTCGCCAAAAAAATATCGCAGGAGGCGCGGTATGCAGGATTTTTACGGAGGATACAATCCATATCCTTATATTTACATACAATATTCACATGATGACGCCAAAGTGGTCATACCCATTATCAAGGCGCTCCAGGAAAAAAATTACAACGTCGTTTTCGACAAGAATTTTGACGAGGAGGACAAATATCGCTATCTGAATGTCCAGCAGATGACCCAGGCGGCGGGATTAATGCTCTTCTACTCCAAAGCCGCCGCTAAATCGAGGCTTATCAAGGAATGTGTCAGATTCGCAGTGCCAATGTACAATCTCGAAAAAATCTGCGTGTGTCTTGACGATTCGAGATTCGGCTTGTCCTTTTCAGACCTCAAAAAAAGTTATACCGTAATAGACGAAGATAAACTCGACAACATCATTGAGATTCTGCAGCCTCACCTTGACGTATTTGTTCTTCCGAACAGCGTGCTGTCGGGTCCGGACGAGCTGACCGAATCCGACGATCCCGACGAGCTCCAGGAGATTCCCGAGGAAGACACAAGAGCGGACAACGCGCAGGAAATATTTGAAATTGGTTCGGATGAAATCGCCGACAAAGTCCAACCTATTTACGGCAGAAGCCGCATAGACCCTCCCGTATACCGAGTAATACCGCAGTCCGAGGAGAAAAACCTTCCCCAGGACAATCTTCCCCCGGATGCACCCGAAGCATTCCCGGATTTTGAAATGTCCGAGGATTATCCATACGACAATGAATTTGAATTAAATTCATTATTCAACGTGATAAAAAACAATCCGGAACTCATTTTTTCCGACAACACGTCATCGTCGGATGAATTGTCACTGACAGCGGACCGCCTCACCGATTCCGATACCGGTTATGTCGAAGCGGCAGTCCCAAAGCCGCAGCCGGAGCAGCCATTTGTCAGACAAACAACGCCAAAGCCGCAGCCGGAGCAGCCATTTGTCAGAGAAACTGCGCCAAAGCCGCAGCCGGAGCAGCCATTTGTCAGGCAAACAACGCCAAAGCCGCAGCCGGAACAAATTGTAAAACAGGCGGATTACGCAATTTCACTGGACGATCAGATTTATTCACCTGAGCCGGTAGAGACATACCGTTTTGTTTCCGATTCGCCTTATACGGTAAACACATATAAAGCCGTATCAAAGCCAAGTCAGACCGAAAAAATTACTCCCGTGCCGGAAAAAGACGAAAGCGAAAAGGTATGGAATGACCTCAGAAAAAAAATGCATGTAAAAGCCATGAAAAAAAGAAGGCTTTTTGTGACTCCCGGCAAGTTGATGAAGGATAATTCAAAAGCGTTCAGACCTGATTACCGGCAGGATGACACCATAGATACCATCACCATCGAATATCCCACCGAAGAGAACATGTCCGCGCACTCCTCTCCCGAACCCATCAATATTTCACCCCGCATCAGCGGAAACCATGCAAAGCCTGAGAGCGACATGAATGAGATATCTCACCGTCCCGAACCCGCCCGGTCAATGACACAGCTTATTGAAAGCCGGGACACCGACGAATTCATACCCCAGTTCACGGACAATCCACCCCCGTCGGAGGTGCTGCCCGTTCCGATAATCGAACCGCAGACCGAGACAGGCAGCGCAGTCCCCGGCAGTTCGGTCACGGTTCTTGAATACGAATATTATATCCCCGAATCAGAGCCGGACGAAGAACCTTTCATCCCGGAGCCTGAACCCGAACCCGAACCCGAGCCTGAACCCGAGCCCGAGCCTGAGCCTGAACCCGAACCCGAACCCGAACCCGAACCCGAACCTGAACTTGAACCTGAGCCTGAACCCGAACCGGAGCCTGAACCGGAGCCTGAACCCGAGCCTGAGCCTGAGCCTGAACCCGAACCTGAACCCGAGCCCGAGCCTGAGCCCGAGCCTGAGCCTGAGCCTGAACCCGAACCCGAACCCGAGCTTAATTCATACGAATACTTTGAACAGAATGTTCTCTCGGAAATGGACAGCGACAGTCTTTGGGACGGCAGGAGCTTCTTATCGGAGCCTGATCCGGAATCCGAGCCGGAGCCGGAACCGCAGCCCGAACCTGAACCGCAGCCTGTCAGGGAAGTAAATTATCTGGGCGGAGACGCATATATGCCGGAAATTTCCGATCAATCGCCTGAAGGAACAGAAGCGCAGTCCGACACAGAAGAAGATGAATTCAAGGCATATGAAAAATTCATCGAGGAGAACGAGCATAAGGACGATGAGTCACCGCAGCAGACAGACATCAAGACACAGATACTCATCAAAGCAGCCGAACAGGGCAACGCCGACGCACAGTACAAGCTTGGACTGAGCTACGAACACGGAGACCGCGTTGAGCAGAATTACGTCAAAGCGGCGCACTGGTACATTCTCTCATCAAACCGCGGCAACGCCAACGCGCAGTACAACCTGGCAAACATGTATGAGCAGGGACTCGGAGTGAGCCGGAATCTGCGTGAAGCAGCCGATCTTTACAAGGCTGCCGCCGATCAGGGACATTCCAACGCCCAGCTTCATTACGGTCTGTGCCTCAGAAACGGCAGCGGAGTCGATGAAAACGCCATGGAAGCGGTAAAATGGTTCGTGAAGGCTTCCGAAAAGGGCAATGCCGCAGCAATCTACAATTTAGGCACATGCTTTGAATTCGGAGACGGTGTGAAAAAGGATTTCTCCCACGCTCTCCAGCTCTATCTTGCATCGGCCAATCAGGATTTTGCCGACGCTCAGAATGCCCTTGCAAATTGCTATATGAGCGGAACGGGAGTGCCCGCAAATTACACCGAAGCGGTGCGCTGGTACAGCAAGGCCGCGCGCGGCGGGAATGTAGCGGCACAGTTCAATATAGGATTCTGCTGTGAAAACGGCCTGGGTATAGAAAAAAATCCCGACATGGCTTATAGGTTTTACCGCATAGCCGCCGACAACGGCAGCGAAAGCGCGAATAAACGCCTTAAAGAACTCGGATTCATAAAAGAAGAGTCTGTATAACTCTTAGAGCCTGCTGACGTATCTCTCCACGCACGTCTGGCACGCTGCCTTTGGCAGCTGGCATATCTTTCCGCCATATTTTGCCAAAATCC
>ONWI01000054.1 GCA_900321515.1 uncultured Eubacteriales bacterium
AGATGGACTTAAAGCACCTTTAAACAGAAAGACGACACCAATGATAATAGCATGCTTTTTTCAAAAAATCAACAAATCACTCAAAAAGAAAAAACCTGCGTTTACAGCAAGTCCTTTTGTAATACATATTAGCACATTGAAAAAGCAAAAGCAAGATGAAGCGGTCGTTTGACGTGGTTTTTGCTGATTTGTCGCAAAGCGGTGCGATGTGTTCAGCTCACGTGCCCGCAGGACGCATCGTCAGCGAAGCGACATCAAACATAATTCAAAACGCGTGATTTGTCTATCAAATCACGCGTTTTTGCTGGAGCGGGTTACGAGATTCGAACTCGCTACCTCCACCTTTGCAAGGTGGCGCTCTGCCAAATGAGCTAAACCCGCATTATATGGCGACCCGGAAGGGGCTCGAACCCTCGACCTCTAGCGTGACAGGCTAGCGTTCTAACCAGCTGAACTACCGGGCCATCTTTGCTTGACTCATTTCTTACGACAGCTTTGTTATTATATCAGCTATTTATCGTTTTGTCAAGGATTATTTTTAATTTTTTTCTTTTTTTCTTTGTTTGAGTATAATTCATTTATTTGCTTAGAGCCTGCTCTTATGTAAACCGGAATGCCAAAGCGCCTGCCGGAACAGGTTATTCGCATGATTCCGGCAGGCGCATGGGGTTATTTAATTTTCGTATGGGAATGACTTGCTGTATCTGTGATACCCGCGGAAATACGTTGCTTAGCGCGGCTTGAATCCACTCAGCTGATTACTTGCCTTGTTTGCCGGCGAGGAATTTGTAGCAGTAGGCTGCAAGCGCGCCGCCCACCAACGGGGCAACTATGAATACCCACAGACCTTTGAGCTGATCGCCGCCGACCAGAACGGCAGGACCGAAGCTGCGTGCGGGGTTGACAGAAGTGCCGGTAAATCTGATGCCGAGCAGATGAACCAGCGTAAGCGCGAGACCAATAACGACGCCTGCCACGGAGCTGAAGCTCTCCTTTGATGTGACTCCCAGAATAGTGAGGACAAACACAAACGTGAGAATTACCTCAACTATAAACGATTTGCTCCAGCCGTACGCGGCGATGGAATTAATACCGAGACCGCTGTCCTTGCCGAAGAGATATGCGAGCACGCCCGCTCCGGCTGTGGCTCCGAGGAACTGTGCAATGACATAGCCGATGAAGTCCTCGAGCGACATCTTTTTGCTGAGGAACACGGCAAGCGATACAGCCGGATTGATGTGGCAGCCGGAGATATTGCCGATGGAATAAGCCATTGCGACTATTACCAGACCGAATGACAGCGCGACCGCAAGGTAACCGGCACGGGTATCGCATCCAAGTGCGCAGGCAGTTCCGCAGGCAAAGAGCACCAGTACAAACGTACCGATAAACTCGGCGAGATACTTCTTTACGGATTCGTTTTCCTTCATGTTGAAAACCTCCCTGAAATTATAAAATATATAATGCATGACGGCAGGATAACCACCCCTACCACCATTTATTAACCATTGTCAATCAGAGCATATCCGCAATATCCAGAACCAGACGTTCGCTCTTTTCCCAGCCGAGACACGGGTCAGTGATCGACTTGCCGTAAACGCCGCCGTCAACCTTCTGACAGCCGTCCTCGATGTAGCTTTCGATCATGAGACCCTTGACCATTCTGGAGATGTCGCTGTTGTGCTTGCGGGAGTGCATGACTTCCTTGCAGATGCGAATCTGTTCGAGATACTGCTTGTTGGAATTGCTGTGGTTTACGTCAACAATAACAGCGGGATTCTGAAGGTTGCGCTGGGCGTACATTTCGTGCAGCAGAATGAGGTCCTCGTAATGATAATTCTGCATCGCCCTGCCGTGTTTGTTGACCGAGCCGCGGAGAATGGCGTGGGTCAGGGGATTGCCCTCTGTCTCTACCTCCCAGCCGCGGTAGAGGAATGTGTGGCTGAGCTGCGCCGCTCTGATGGAATTGAGCATGACGCTGAGATCGCCGCTGGTCGGGTTTTTCATTCCAACAGGAACGCGTATGCCGCTGGAAGTAAGTCTGTGCTGCTGATTTTCCACCGAACGCGCGCCCACGGCTATATACGAAAGCAGGTCGCTGAGATAGCGGTAATTTTCGGGATACAGCATCTCGTCAGCGCAGACGAAGCCTGTTTCCTCGATTGCGCGGAGATGGAGGCGGCGTATAGAAATAAGTCCCTCCAGCAAGTCCGGCTTCTTGGTGGGGTCGGGCTGGGTTGCCATGCCCTTGTAGCCTTCGCCGGTCGTGCGCGGCTTGTTGGTGTATATGCGGGGAATGATGATTATTTTATCCCTGACCTTATCCTGAAGACCTACGAGCCGTCCTACATAGTCCATGACTGAGGTCTCGTTGTCGGCGGAGCAGGGTCCGATAATGAGCAGGAATTTATTACTGCTGCCGGTGAAGACGTCAGCGATCATGCTGTCGCGTTCGGCTTTGATGGCGGCGCATTTTTCCGAGATGGGAAACTGTTGTTTTATCTCCTGTGGAATGGGAAGCTGTCTGAGAAATTTCATCGGTCGTTTGTTCCTTTCATTGGAAGAAAATAATATCGCGATTTAGCAATTTAAAGCGCAACATTTATTATAATACACAGGCGGCCGAATTGCAAGTGTTTTTTCAGCGTATACATGGAAATCAATTTTGAACGTAATTATAGGCATATGTGTTTGACATTCACAAAAATAGACGTAAATCGTGGTCAGGAAAATTTGGATAAGGTATTTTATCGGTGGCGCCTAAGCCTGATTTACGTCGCAGCGCGTTGCAGCGATGGGCTCTGCCCCTGTTTTTCGCTTTTCAAGCGAAAAAACTACCCCGCAAGGGCTCTGCCCTTGACCCGCCAGGAGGTCCAGACCCCCT
>ONWI01000136.1 GCA_900321515.1 uncultured Eubacteriales bacterium
CGCGGAGCAATTCGATGTAATTCAGTTTCAGCAGCCAGTCGGCGTTGTTGACAAGCTGTGCCTTGCCTTCTCCGAAGTCGATGAATTGACTCATCTGCTTCTTGAAGCACTCCACGTTGTGCTGGATGGTTTCGGCGGTCATCATCTGGCGGAGGTCGGTTCTGCCGGAAGGATCGCCGACCATCGCGGTGCCGCCGCCCACAAGGGCAATCGGCTTGTTGCCTGCCATTTGCAGCCGCTTCATCAGGCAGAGCGCCATGAAGTGTCCCACATGCAGCGAATCCGCTGTCGGGTCAAACCCGATGTAGAATGTTGCCTTGCCGTTGTTGATAAGTTCCTTGATTTCTTCCTCGTTTGTCACCTGAGCGATCAGCCCTCTGGCGACGAGTTCTTCGTAGATTTGCATTTGTCAAAACTCCTTAAAAAGTAATTGTTGCGGCAAAAAACAAAAAATCCCCTGCCGCTGAAATACGACAGAGGACGAAATTTCGATCTGAAAAATTCCGTGTTACCACCTCTATTTGCTCAAGCCTCACGGCAATGAACCTCCATAAGTGACGGCCATCCTTTTCAAATAGCGGAAAAGCGATCACTCCGCGCTGTAACGTGCGCCCACGTCCGCGCCTACTTGATTGACCGGAAGGAGTCAATCTTTCTGCACGGCGGCTCCGCGATGTATTTCACTGCCTGTCAGCGCCGTCTTACACCAGCCGACGGCTCTCTGCGCCTTGACAAAAGCGGTTACTTCTTCGCATCAACGTCTTATTGTGTCTATTAAATCATATTATTTCCGGATTGTCAAGTGTTTTTTTAATCCCATTGATGACAGAAAATGAGGCTTTAGCTATTGAAATTTGTTTCATTTCATGGTAAACTATAAGTGATACGGTTTGCGGTGCATAATTGCCAGAAACCGAAATTAATTTTTTTATAAGGTGGGCAATGAACATGAAAGGGAAAATCGCTTGTGTCATTTTGGTGTTTGCCTTTTCCGCGGTTTGCATTCTTGGCGGGGTATGGCAAACGGGCATTTATAACGATATGATGAAAAACTGCACTGCACAAGTCACGGGAATCGTTGAGGAAAAATATTATTTTGACTTTGATGAAAATGACATGCCCCATTCTGTCGAAACAAAATATGTAAGCGGCAAAGCCCCGATTCATCCCAAAGGTAAACGTCGGAGTTATCATAGCGCCTGGCTTATCCATATTGTTGTTCAGACGGACGATTTGTTCAAATTAGAGAATATTTACGCAGACGCCGAAGCGAACCACGAGGGGGATACGTTGATCATTCATTATGATCCTGACAATCCCGATAACTATTGCATCGGCGAGAGGGCGGACGAGTATAGAACTTCGGGCATTTTTTCATACGCGATGGGCGGATTTTTCTTTGTGTTAGGTCTCTTAACGGCAATCTTTCTTTATCGCCTGTCCAAAGGAACGCAGACGCAGGAAGCATGAGTAAATAAAAAATTTACATAAACAGGGTGTTTTCAAACATGGCATCCAATTTCGGATTTAAGCGGGGAGCTATTTTCTCCAATCCGTCAGACCAAAAACATCCCGGCTCGTTCCGCAATTCGCGGAAAGCCGGGATGTTTTTTTAGCTCTGTATGGGGATTTCTTATGCGTTGAGCTTACATGTGGCTTATCTCGGAGGAAGTCTCGTCCCTGTCGCGGAAGAGGAGGGAAATGCACCACAGTCCTGCCAGACCCACAAGCGTGAAGATAATTCTGCTGAAGGTGGCAGCCTGTCCGCCGAAAAGCCAGCCCACAAAGTCGAACTTGAACAAGCCGACAGAGCCCCAGTTCAACGCGCCGATGATAACCAGTATCAGCGATGTTCTGTCAAGCATTTTGTCATCTCCTGAAAAATAGCTGCGCAAAGCATAACGCGTGAGCGAGATGTTTGCACAACTATTTTGCGCAGATCAATGTGTTTCATACAATCTGAATTACACCAAATTTTTTACAGTGAAAATTCAGATTGTATTTCTTTTTTATATTGAAAATAAATTATTCTTCCGTATCCGAATTATCCACCTTGATGGTCGCGCCGTCAAAATCGAATGTCGCAAAATAATCGGCGGGAGTCTCGGCGCGGCGGATCATCTTTACGCTGCCGTCCTCGCAGAGAAGCAGCTCCGCGGAGCGCAGCTTGCCGTTGTAATTATATCCCATCGAGAAGCCGTGCGCGCCGGTGTCGTGAATCACCAGGAAATCTCCGATGTCGATCACGGGAAGATCGCGGTCAACGGCGAATTTGTCGTTGTTCTCGCAGAGCGAGCCGGTCACGTCGTAGATTGCCCTCTTGCCGTGCTCGTCCTTGCCCATGACCGAGATGTAGTGATATGCCCCGTACATCGCCGGGCGCATGAGATTGCAGGCGCACGCGTCCACTCCGATGTAATGCTTGTAGGTTTCCTTGCGGTGAATCGCCTTGGTCACCAGATGTCCGTAGGGGGCGAGCATGTATCTGCCGAGTTCGGTGTAGATGGCTACATTTCCCATGCCCGCCGGAGCAAGAATCTCCTCGTAATATTTGCGGACGCCTTCGCCGATAATCTCGATGTTGTTCGGCTCCTGCCCCGGACGGTAGGGAATTCCTATGCCGCCGGACAGATTGATGAATTCGATCGAAGCGCCGGTCTTTTCCTTCAGCTCCACCGCAAGCTCAAAGAGCTGGCGCGCAAGTTCTGGATAGTAGTCGTTGGTGACGGTGTTGCTCGCCAAAAAGCTGTGAATGCCGAAGTGCTTCACGCCCTTCTGCATGAGGATTCTGTACGCCTGAATGATCTGTTCGTGGGTCATGCCGTACTTTGCCTCGCCCGGGTTGTCCATGATGTCGGTGCCAAGCTCGAAATATCCTCCCGGATTGAACCGGCAGCAGACCGTGTCCGGAATGCCGGCAATTTTTTCCAGAAAGTCGATGTGGGTGATGTCGTCCAGATTGATGATCGCGCCCAATTTGCGCGCGAGCGCAAAGTCCTCCGGCGGCGTGGTATTGGACGAGAACATGATATCGCTGCCGGTGTTGCCGACGGACTTTGCGAGAAGCAGTTCGGTATATGACGAACAGTCGGAGCCGCAGCCCTCCTCGGCAAGAATTTTCATGATATAGGGATTAGGCGTAGCCTTGACCGCAAAATACTCCTTGAATCCCTTGTTCCATGAGAACGCCTTGTAAAGGCGGCGGGCATTTTCGCGGATGCCCTTTTCGTCGTAAATGTGATATGGTGTGGGATAGGTCTTTTCTATCTCCCGGAGCTGTTCGAGTGTGACAAAAGGCGTCTTAAACATTTTTTCATTTTCCTTCCTGCGTCTGGCAATCATAATTTAAAAAAGTATAATGAATTATTGCGGTAAAGTCAAGCATTTTTTTGTGATGAAGCGCTTTTTTTCAAAAAATCCCCCGCGGCGCTTTGTCTGCGCGGCGGGGGACATATCGGTCATCAGGCGTTCTGCAATTCGGAGAGGATCAGCCTTTTTTCTTCTCCGCTTCTTCCTTTTCCTTCTGGAGCTTCTCCCATTCCTCTTTTTCCTTCTTCCTCTGAGCCTCCATCTGTTCCTCTATGATCTTGTTTTCGTCAACAACATACTCCGGACAATTCTGGAGGTAGAATTTGTAGATGAGATGGGTGTCGCTTGTCACATAAATATCAATGTGCTTTCTGACGTCTCCCAGCATATCCGCACCTATATCGCCAATATCGGTGATGGAAACAGGGAGCTCTATGATCGGAACGTCATCGGGCATTACGCAGGAGTAAACGATGTAATCCTCGCCAACGGTCTTATTAATGTAACAGTCGGTCATATCCGGAATTTCATACTGGAATGAATCCGGATTTTCCGTGTAATTGCCCTCTTCGTCAACCACAGGGTGATTTTTGACAAAATCCTTGCCAAACGCGTCCACAAGATCCTTCTCGGATGTGCCGAGTGTCACGCCCTTGAAGAGAAGTATATCGACGTTGGGACCGGTCAGGCACGCCTCCATGCTTACCGCGTAGCAGTTCACGGCGGTATGGGCATATTTGGTGTCGAAATTGTGTATCATCAGTCTGACCGACTGATTGCCCTTGCGCATGATAAGTCCGTCAGCCGTGGTGCCCATGGGTATTCTTTCGCCGTAGCCGCTGACGAAGTCCCAGCCGTCCGCAAGCAGGCGGCGCACGGGTATCGGCAGCGTATAGAGATGTCCCTCATATTTGAAGGCAAAGTCGGTGCACTGCTTGCCCAGAAGATTCGGACCTTTGTAGAGGTCGATGTTGCCGGGGGTGTACTTGATCTCCTTGGAATAGTCATACGGCTTATACGGCTCCGTGTCGTTTTCGATGGTAACGGTGACAACGGCATTTTCAACTTCGCCCACTTTATCTATCCCGAACGAAACAAGAGCATGATCGGTGAGCTTGTAATACAGAGTGCTCACGGTGTCTTCGTCGGTTTCAATGAACTTCACGTCGTTGATTGCAACCGTTTCGCCGGTTGACTTCAGCTTCTTCTCAATATAAGTAGGCTTGCCGCATGAATTTATCACTACGTCATATCTGCTGCCTACGGAAAGATTGTCCTTCTGAATAATGAATTCAGGCACATTTTCGTATTCCGCGTCAAGTCTGATGCCCACTACATTGCAATCTGTAATAGCCTTCTGTCCCCTGCCGTCATTGTAAAATCTGGCGTTGATGACGGAATCTCCGCTGGAAAGCGGCAGATAATCGGAATACTCTCCCGGCTCAAGCACGGAATCGGCAGTGTAAACCTTGATCTCCGTATCGGCGGGAATTGCCTGCTCCTCATCGGCTGGCTCAACCGCCTCGGATATTTTCCAGCCCCTCGCGGACAAGGCGCTGTATTTCTCCGGAAGCTGCATGTCAAATTCGCCCATCTTGAATTCAAAGCCGTAAATATCCGCAGTACCGGTCGCCTCGTTCTGATCTCCCTCCGAACCGATTTCGTCTGAGAAAATCGCGTCAGGCATGGAACATGCCGGTACGCTCAGCAAAAGCGCAACAGCAAGTAAAAATACAGTAATTCTCTTAATCATTTGCAACTGTCCTTTCCGATTATAATATGTTTCGCGGCGCTTCGCCATGAAGCACACTCCGAGGCATATCCTCATTTTCAAAAATGATTATATCATATGTTTTCGAAAATTTCCATACAAAATCAAAAAAAACTTGTCCGTATTTTAACTTAATTTATGTTTTGGCTTTTACAATAGTAACCGTAAAGAAAAGCAAGGAGGCATTTCGGATATGAAAAGCAATAATGTATTTGAAAGATATGAGATAAAATATCTGGTAAAGAACAATCAGAAAAAACAGATAATGAACCGGATGCAGGAATATATGAAGCCTGACGACTACGGCAGAAGCACGATATGCAATATCTATTTCGACACCCCTGACTACTGCCTGATAAGGCACTCGCTGGAAAAGCCCGTTTACAAGGAAAAACTCAGAGTGAGAAGCTACGGCACCGCGTCCTCCGGCGACAACGTATTCGTCGAGCTGAAAAAGAAATATCAGCAGGTGGTCTACAAACGCCGCGTCAGTCTCCCCGAACGCGAAGCCATGTATTATCTCGGAAGCGACGCGAGCGGCGGACTTGACGGGCAGATCGGCAG
>ONWI01000088.1 GCA_900321515.1 uncultured Eubacteriales bacterium
CGGAAAATAAAACGAGGTCAGGCGAATACCGAAATCGTAAAAATCTAAATCCGCCCTTCCCACGGGTGGAGAAAAAAGCTCCCGTTTAAAAACGCCCGAAGACCCGAATTTCCGACATTTCCAACTCTTACAATCGGCTAGAGGATTTCGATAAAAAGGAGATTGTTTAATGAAGCTGTTTAAGTATATCAATCAGGCTGGCGGCATATTTGCGGCCTTGCTTTTCCTGATAATGATTTCGCTTGTCAGAAGGGGAATTATCGGCAGAGCTTACTATGTCGCAGGAACGTTTTTTCTGATATTTTCACTGATGTTCATAGTGACGGCGTGCGTTCTGGTGTTCCGAAGCCTTATGTGGCACATCAGGAAAAATAAGCTCGGTTCAATGATGCGGCATTATATCTACGCGTATTTTGGCTTTTATGTTATGCTCATACTGATAGATCACATTACTATGAGAAGCATAAGCTGGGTTCACAATCTGCTCTATTCATTGATAGGTGCAATACTTGTGCTGTATGCGCACGGCTATAAGCTGGAATTTATAAATAAAAATGAAGATTCGGATACTGATGCGGAAGAAGTGTGAGCTGTTTCGCAACATGTTAAGTGTTATTTTACCGTCGTTTTTAATCAAAAATCAATCAATAATTGACCTTGATTTTTTAGTTTTTTGTAGATGACTACAAATATAAAAAAATATTTTGTATAAGTTTGACATTTGAGAAAATTAGGTGTATAATATGCTCGTAAATTGATAAAGCTGATGCTTATCAATCAGATCATTTACGAAAAAAACGAAAGGGGTAAATCATTATGGCACCCAGAAGGAAGGCAGCTGCCGCAACTCCGGCAGAGGTTAAGGAAGTAAAGGAAGAAGTAGTTGCAGCAGTCGAGGAAGCAGTTGAGACTCCCGCAAAGAAGACTGCCGCCAAGAAAACCGCTGAGAAGAAGCCAGCAACTAAAAAAGCAGCAGCTAAGGCAGAAGCTAAGGCTGAGGTTATCATTGAATTCGGCGGCGTGCAGGTCCCCGTTGATGAGATTGTCAAGAACGCAAAGCTTACAGTCGGCGAGGACAAGGATGTCAAGATCTATGTCAAGCCCGAAGAGAGCAAGGCATATATCGTTGCCGGTGAAGAATCCGTCGCTATGGACGTTTACTTCTGCTGATCAGCTGTACTGATAAAAATTGTTCCAAAGGATTTATCGCGGCGGGTTGTTTCGCAAGATCGACCCGCCGCGGTTTTTCTTTGTACGCTGTACTATTTCAATGCTATTTCGATAAATTTAAAAGTTTTTGTAAATCTGCAAAAATAGACTTCCAACTCTAATATTTATGTATTATAATAAATAAGTATAACTATGCAGGTTTGCAAAAAGGAGTCTGAATATCAATCATGAAAAATAAGGTACGTCTAAATGTATGCGGAACCGACTACTACATTGCTTCCGAGGACGATGAAAGCTACATCAGAGCTATAGGCGACGACGTAGACGCGAGAATGAACAAGATGATGGCGGGCAGCGACAGAGTTTCCACCACAATGGCAGCCGTACTCTGTGCGCTCAGCTATGCAGACGAATGTAAGAAAGCAAACGTAGCCGCTGACAGCCTTCGCGCGCAGATCAAGTCTTACGTTGAGGAAAGTGAGCGTTCACGTCTGGAGGCCGAGGAGGCAAAGCGCGAGATCGAACGCCTTCGCCGTGAGCTTCAGGGAGTGCGTCTGCGCCTCTCCGAGCTTGACGACAGATGAGCCTGACACAAAAGCCAAAAATAGAAATACTCGCTCCATCGGGTTCGCGTGAACAGCTGATTGCCGCAGTCCGTTCAGGGGCAGACGCGGTATATCTCGGCGCGGGAGGACTCAATGCCCGGCGCAATGCCCAAAATTTCTCTGCTCGTGCCGAGTTGCGTGAAGCCGTAGAGTATTGCCATGCTTCGGGGGTGGATGTTCACCTCACCGCGAATATCCTTGTAAGGGACGACGAATGGTCCGAGGCGCGTGAGCTTATCGAACTTGCATGCGCGCTTGGCGTGGACGCTGTTATAGTACAGGACGCGGGCCTTGCCCGTTATATACACGCCGCCGCGCCTGATCTTGTCATGCACGCCTCCACGCAGATGTCGCTTCACACACCGGGGGGAGCGGTGGCAGCCGCCGGCATGGGTTTTAAGCGAGCTGTACTTTCCCGTGAACTCAGCGGGAAGGAAATCGCCGACATAACGTCGGTTTCTCCGATTGAAACAGAGGTGTTCATACACGGGGCGCTATGCATGTGCGTTTCGGGACAGTGCCTTTTCAGTGCCGTTCTTGGCGGCAGAAGCGGAAATCGCGGCTTGTGCGCGCAGCCTTGCCGTCTGCCGTTCCGCGTTGCCGGCGACAGGAGCGGTTTCGATGGATGCATGAGCCTGAAGGATATGTCGCACATTCAGTACATTCCGGCGCTTGAGGCAATGGGCGTGAGTTCCGTCAAGATAGAGGGACGGATGAAGCGCCCGGAATATGTAGCCGCTGCCGTAACAGCCTGTCGCCTTATGCGTGACGAGGGTGAGGTGCCGCCCGATCTCGAAAGAAAACTGGCGGCAGTCTTTTCGCGTTCGGGTTTTACAGACGGATATTATACAGGTATCCGGGGCCGCGATATGTTCGGCACACGCACCAAGGAGGACGTTGTATCGGCTTCTTCCGCGCTTCTCAATTCCCTGCACCCGCTCTATAAGACCGAATTCAGCCGTATACCGCTGGAAATGCGTCTTACCGCGACTGACGTAAATTCTCCGTCCGAACTGCGTGTGAGCGATGGCGATGGTCATTCGGCACTGATAGCAGGCGATAATCCTCAGCCTGCCCAAAAGGTATCATTCAGCATGGAATATGCGTCGCGCGTTTTGTGCAAGACCGGTGGAACGCCGTTTTATCTTGATAATCTGCGTTGTGATGTCGCCGACGGTCTGACGCTTCCTTCTTCCGCACTCTCGGCAATGAAGCGGGAGGCGCTGGAAAAGATGGATATGTTAAGGCGAATTCCCGCTCCGATAAAATTTGACGATGGCGCGGAGGGCTGCAAGCCGTCTCCACGCAGACGGTTCGGGAACAAACAGCCGGATATCCGTGTTGTCTTTAATTCCGCCAGCCAGATTCCGGACGGTATTGACGGCGTAAGCATGGCTTACTTCCCGCTCGAAACCGACGGGGAAACTCTCGCTTTGGTTGCCGACAGACTGCGTTCCATGAATATTACACCCGCTGTGGAGGCTCCGAGAGGTCTCTTCGGCGGCGAAAGTCAGATTGAAAAATTTGCCGTATTCGCGATGGAGCATGGCATTGAAGATATAATGATACACAACGTCGGGCTCCTTCCTGTGATAAAAAATCTCGGCATGAAAATACACGGCGGCTTCGGGCTGAATGTATTCAATAGCCGGTCCCTTGACGAATATTCCCGCATGGGAATAGCCGACAGCGAACTGAGCCTCGAACTGACGTTCGGACAGATAGCCGCGTTGGGTTCATCTCAGCCCAGAGGGATAATCATCAGGGGCAGAATACCCATGATGATTACACGCAACTGCCCTGCCGCGCTTTCGGCCGATGGCTGCAAGGGCTATTCCAGGCGGAACGCCGACGCAAAAAAATGCGCCCTTATCGACCGCACAGGCAGGGAATTGCCGGTCATATGCAGAATGGGCTGCTCAGAGATATTCAATCCTGTGGTGATGAGCGTTGCAGGCAATGTTGCCGGCAGGACATGCGAGGAGCTTTCCGTTGACTGGGAGACATTGAAATTCACCACGGAGACACGCGGAGAATGCTCTGAAATCATTTCTGCCTGTCTGAAAGGATCCTATGCGAGAGAATCCGACATAACGTCAGGCATGTACCTCAAAGGAGTATTGTAGTTCGCAGCGGGCATCTCTTTCCGCCGTATTTTTCCAAAATCCAAGTGGGAAGCGATTGTTTCCCAAGTTGGTCATACAAAGTATTGCCTGAAATTGCGAGCAGAGAATGATAAAATGTCTTGGGAGGTAAACTTATGGACGGTCGAAGAAAAATCATAAAAATATTAGCCGTTGCTGTCTGTTTGTTGGCGGCGCTGGCCTTGACGGGTTGCG
The DNA here is from genome assembly GCA_900321515.1 of uncultured Eubacteriales bacterium. Taxonomy (GTDB): domain Bacteria; phylum Bacillota; class Clostridia; order Oscillospirales; family Acutalibacteraceae; genus RUG762. The sequence continues at coordinate 4,115 of ONWI01000088.1, forward strand.
CGACCTCCGAGGCGATTTCCTCCGGCAAGGGCTTCGGCGAAATCATGAACGGTCTCAAGAACGATCTCTTCGGCGCGGACGACCAGAACTGTACGCAGCTTCAGCTGAAGCTGCCTCTGCGCGAGGGATTCAATCCGACCGAAAGCAAATCCGCATATGCCTCCCTCAGGGACGAAACCATGAAGGAAGCATACAGGGAGATCGAGAACGCAATATATCAGATTTCTCCTTCCAGAGCAGACAACGGCTGTTTCGAGCTGAAATATGCACGCCTTAAATCCTCGCTGGAATTCGACAAGATATACATAGTCAAAGAGGCGGTTTTGGCAGATCATCCGGAGGCGTTCTGGGTGACGAGCAGCTATACCGTCAAAAACAATTTCCACGATGGCAATTACCTTGTGCTTTACTCGAAATATTCGGCAGCTGAGCTTAACACCATGTTTGACGAGCTGAATGAGGCGATTATTCCGATACTCTCGCATATACCGGATGAAGCAAGTGAGCTTGTGCGTGAAACGGTAATTCACGACGCTCTGGTAGACGAAATTACTTATGATTTTGAGGCGGCGGAGGCCGACGACTCATCTCACTACGCCTTTAATGTTTACGGCGCGCTGGTTAAGAAAAAAGCTGTATGCACAGGCTACGCCGGTGCCATGAAGATGCTTCTGAATTTGGTTGGCATAGAATGCCGCACGGTTGTAGGAATGTCGAAAAATTCGGGGCACATGTGGAATCAGGTAAGAATCGACGGCGACTGGTACAACCTTGATGCGACATGGGATGATTCCGCCACTGAAAACGACATACTGTACAGCCGCTACAATTATTTTAATATTACTGACGAGCGCCTTGCAAGAAATCATAATACAGGCGCTGACTACAGCGAAATGAAGTGCGAATATACCGAGGACGAGGTATATGTTACTACAGAGCTTTACAACTTTGATCTCGAAAAATGCACTGAAACCAAATATAATTACTACGAAATGTACGCTCTTCACATCAGTTCACTGGACGATGCGGCAGTGGATGTTATAACCAGGAAGTTTATCTCCACCGCTCAGGATAGAAAAGAGCTTTTCTATATAGTCTTTGATGACAATATCAATGACGAAGAAGCCGTAAAATGGCTGTCCAAAAACAGCAGCACGCAGTATTCCGCTCTCGGACGCAGCCTTTCGGCGACAAACAAATCGGGCGCTGCGCCAAAGCTGAAGAATTGCAGCCTTGTGCGGATGTCTGCCGGCGAGAACGACATATGGGACAAACTTTACGCCATAAGGCTGATTTACGCAGGATGACGGACGCTTGGCGCGTTAATATTTTTACCGACATAACAAAGGAAGAGTTTATTGAATTATGGCTTTTTTTTCTAAGGATATAGGAATTGATCTTGGCACGGTCAACACCCTTGTCTATGTCAAGGGAAAGGGAATAGTGATTCGTGAGCCGTCGGTGGTGGCCGTGGATATACGCACCGACGAAGTACTTGCCGTGGGCAATTTAGCCCGCGAAATGATAGGACGCACCCCCGGCTCGATAGTTGCATTGCGCCCGCTGTCTGACGGGGTTATTGCTGATTTCAGCATCACGGCGGAAATGCTGAAGCATTTCATACGCAACGCGGTGCAGTCCAATCTTTTCTCGCGTCCGAGGGTAATCATCTGTATTCCGTCGGGTGTTACCGAGGTGGAACGCCGCGCCGTTGAGAACGCTGCGAGGCAGGCAGGCGGCGGCGTTGTAGATCTGATTGAGGAACCGATGGCGGCGGCTCTGGGCGCAGGACTTCCCGTGGCGGAGGCAACCGGCAGCATGGTAATAGACATAGGCGGCGGAACTACCGACATAGCGGTGATTTCGCTTGGAGACATAGTTATCTCAAAATCTGTGCGCAAGGCGGGCGATGCGTTCGACGCGGCGATTCTGTCATATATAAAGCGCAAATACAATCTGCTGATCGGTGAACGCTCTGCGGAAGATCTCAAGATCAGCGCCGGCTCGGCGTTCCCTTATCACGGAGAAAAGCCCGTAGCCATAAAGGGCAGGAATTTGGTTGACGGTTTGCCCAAGAACGTCGTCATTTCCGGCGCTGAGGTCCGCGAAGCGCTTGCCGAACCTCTTGCGGACATTGTGGAGGCAGTCAAGCAGACTCTCGCGGATACTCCTCCGGAGCTGTCGGCTGACATATTAGACCACGGAATAATGCTGACCGGGGGCGGGGCGCAGCTTAAAGGACTGGATAAGCTGCTCTCGCAGGAAACCGGTATGCCTGTCAACGTAGCGGAGCATCCTCTGGACTGCGTTGCGGAGGGCACAGGCAGGATGCTTGACATCAGTGAAAATTCCTACTGGCGCGTGCGCAGCTGAAAACACGCTGAAAGAACGGTGGACGTTTTTCCGCTTTCACAGGGAGGTTAGCATTTAATGCGCAACAGATTCAATTTCAGGGACTCGAACCTGCGGATATTTCTCACTGCCGTGCTGATCATGGTATGCGTTATGGTATATTCCATAGGCACAGGGGGGAGCGGGGACTTTGTTTCTTCCATAGCCGGAATAATTACAGAGCCTGTTCAGAGAGTCAGCGCTATGATTTCGGGAGGGTTCAGCTCTTTTTCAGGGAACTTTGAGGATATTGAGCAGATTCGCGCCGAAAACGAACTGCTTAAGAAAAAGGTACGCGAGATGAACCGCAAGACGGTGGATTACAACGAACTCAAGACTCAGAATGAGCAGTACCGCAAGCTCTTAGGTCTTAAGGAAGAAAACAGCATGTATGAATTTCTTGCTTCAACCGTTATTTCGAGAGACGCAAACGATTATTACGGCGGTTTCACACTCGATAAAGGTTCCGCTGACGGAGTTGAGCTATACGACCCGGTTATTACTCCGGACGGCCTGGTGGGATTTATTTCCGGTCTTGGCGTGACATCTTCAAAAGTTACCACTATTCTCAGCCCCGGACTTGAAGTGGGCGCTGTAGATAAGGATACACGAGACGGCGGCACGCTTTTCGGAGAGATTTCCGCAGCAAAGAACGGAAATACACGTCTTAATTACCTTTCACGCGACTGTGAGGTAACGGTGGGAGATCTCGTCGTCACGTCGGGTTTCGGCTCGGTGTTTCCCGCAAACCTGATCATTGGCGAGGTTAAGGAGATACGCGCGGAATCCGAGAACATCTCGCTTTATGCGGTAGTTGAGCCGACATCCGATATAAAAGGCTGCACCGATGTATTCATAATCACGGAATTTGAAGGTCAGCGCAGCGTGCGCAAGGATTCCATAGAGGGGTATCAGACTACGGAGGAATCTGCCGCAAGCAAAAATGATTGAGAATGAAAAATAGGCAGCATTGACGAGAGTATGTTTAGCTATCTCATCGCAGATGACCTGCCATTATCCTTCCCGAAAAGAGGTGTGAACATTGCTGAGGCTAAGCGGAAGAACTCAGAAGTATATAGTGTACGGAGTGGAGATGTTTTTAGTGTATATCATACAGTTCACACCCTCGCTGCTGCCGGTTTTTTTCGGTGAGAGTCCCATGCTGCTGACGGTTTGCGCCGTCAGCATAGCGCTCTTTGAAGGGGATATCGCCGGAATGTGGTTCGGTATGGCGGCAGGACTTCTCATAGACATCGGCAGTACGGCTCCTTTCGGTTTTTACGGGTTGGTGAATCTGATAATATGCTACGGCTGCGGACTGCTGGTCATGTATTTAATGAGAAACAACGTAGTCACGTCGGTTATTCTCGGCTTTGCCGCAGTTGTTGCGGTGTCGGTGGCCCAGTTTGTCTTCATTTCAGGCAGCAGTGATATAATGTTTTTTATTCCCAATATACTTCTGCCGCGCGCGGTGTATTCTACTGTGACGATGCCGTTGTTTTTCTACTTTAACAAGGCGATAACCACACGGCTTTACGATGATTGAGCTTTTACCGCTTCTAAATTGGCTGGTATGCACATTTTTAGATTGTAAAACAAAGAAAAAAAGCATAGCGCAGCGCATAACAAGCGAGCGAATGCGAGCGTGGGAGTCCAGGGGGGCTGGCCCTCCTGGCAGGTCAAGGGCAGAGCCCTTGCGGGGCGGTGGGGCAGAGCCCCACAAGCTCGGCGGAGCCGAGCGAGCGAAACGCACCCGGACAAAAATCGGGGTCAGGCGAATACCGAAATCGAAAAATCCAAATCCGCCCTTCCCTGTTGGAGAAAAAAGCTCCGGCTTAAAATGCGCAAGCCCCGTATTATTGCTTTTTTCATGTTCTACTATCGGCTAATGCACATTTCAGAAAGGAGAAGGCTTTTTGGACGCCAAACTCATCTATAAGCGCTGCGTAGTGCTGGTCGGCTTAGTGCTGATGGTACTCGGAGCATATGTTTTGAAACTTGCGGATTTTCAGATATTCAATTACCGGACGTACGCCGATTCCGCTCTTTCCTACACCGCGTCGAGCATAAAGGTGACGGCGGCGCGAGGCGAGATACTCGATCGCTACGGCAGGACGATCGCATACAACCGCATGGGCTATGCGATTATTTTTCAGGCGTCCGAATTCAACAAGCTGGAAAACCCTCAGCGCAACGAAATAATCTACCGACTTACCAAAATAATTGACCGCAACGAGGGCAGGAAAGAGGACGGTTCTCAGAAGTGGGAGGACTCATGCCCGTTGCTTGTGGACGGTATGGGCAATGTCTCATTTGCAGAAAACAGCGCGTCTGCTGTACGCAAGATGGAAACCATGCTGGAGCTGCAAACATACGCCACCCCTCAGAACTGCTTTGACGAAATGGCTGAACGCTATGAGACGCAAGGACTTGCTCCCGATGTTGCCAGAATCATCATGGGAGTCAGGCTCGAAATGGAGCTTATGGGCTTCAACTCGTCAAATCCGTTCACGTTTGCGGGCGACATCTCGCAGAACACAATGCAGATAGTCACCGAAAACGCCAATTTCTTCCGAGGAGTTACTGTGGAGATAGTGCCTATACGCGAATATACCGATGGCACGATAGCGCCGCATCTGATAGGAATCACCGGCAAGATTTACGCCGAGGAATTTGAGTCCCTGCACAAAAAGGGCTACGGTTACAACGATGTTGTCGGCAAATTCGGCGTCGAAAAGGAATATGAGGATACTCTCCGCGGTCAGAACGGCATCAAAAAGGTCCGTCATGACAGCAAGGGCAATGTCATCTATACGGAATATACACGCGAGCCAAAGGCGGGCAATACCGTGGTGCTGACTCTTGACTCGGATTTGCAGCGGGCTACTCAGAAGTCTATCGAGAATATAGTTCTCGCCCAGAGGGCTGCCGGAATAGAGGGCAGCGGAGCCGACGCGAACGCTTCCGCAGCGGTTGTTATGAAGGTCAAGACATTCGAGGTGCTTGCCGCGGCTACATACCCGTCATTCAACCTGAGCACATACCTTCAGGATTATGACGATCTCAGCAAAAATCCGGATAATCCCCTCTTTAACCGCGCTTTCAGCGGCGGTTACGCGCCCGGTTCAACATTCAAGCCGGCAATGGCTCTCGCCGCTTTGCAGGAATATGAAAACTACAAAGCCAGCGGAAAGGATATTCCCAAAAAGCACGGCATTGACAGAAACGAAAAAATTACCTGCGTCGGATATATGATATTGGAAGACGCGGGTAACAAGATGTTCATCTGTGACGGAATACATCACAGCGTCAATGTTACACAGGCAATCTCGGTCTCCTGCAATATATTCTTCTACACAGTTTCCATGCGCGTGGGCATAGACAGAATGAATTATTACTGCAAGCAGCTTGGTCTTGGTTCAAAGACCGGAGTGGGACTGGGCGAGTCGATAGGCATTCTGGCGGGACGTGAGGAGCGCTCCAGCAGAAATATGAACTGGTTCGAAGGTGATACGCTTCAGGCGGCAATCGGACAGAGCGACAACAGATTTACCCCAATGCAGATATGTGCCTATATGTCCACTCTTGCAAACGGCGGCACGCGGTATTCGGCAACTTTGATAAAGACAATCAAGTCCTACGACATGAATCAGACGGTTCGTGAGGACGCCGAGATCAACAAAACGGTTATTACCAAAATGGAAGCTTCCGATACAATGATGGATATCGTGAAGCAGGGTATGAGGAGCGTTACTGAGGACGGTACCGCTTCCGATACATTTGAGAATTACCAGCTTAAAATCGGAGGCAAGACAGGTACCGCCGATACGAATAAATCTTCTCGCGGCGAAGAAAAGACCGAGTCCCCGAACGCCGTCTTTATCGCCTTTGCGCCATATGACGATCCGGAGATAGCCGTTGCGGTCATCGGAGAAAAATGCGGACACGGCAAGGTCATGGCGCAGGTGGCAAGGGACGTATTCGACGAGTATTTCTTCTCCGCCAAAACTTCCGGCTACGCCGTTACAACCGACAGCGGTATAGTCGTATGGGAGGATTCCGGAGATACAATGGTTGGTTGATGCCAGAATTTTAACGGTTGTTTTTTTACGATATGGAAAACAACCAAATATCAACAGTTATTTTCGTCACGATTTTTGAGGTGTTTTTGCTGTATATTTAAAAAATATCTTTGACATATCAATTAATTTGTGCTATCATACAAATAACTGGATAATTCTGTAAGGCTGCCGGTTCGTTTTAAGTCAACGTCAATTGGCAAAAACAGACGACGGGCAGGTGAGGGAATCTTGGCAAAAAAAATCGCATTTATCTCGGCTCTTGGCGGTCAGGGGACTTCTCTTTCTGCCGTTTATACAGCGGTTGCAGCCGCAAATGCGGGGCATTCAATGGCACTGGTTGATACCTGCGGCTTCAGCGGCACGCTGGCCTACATGCTCGGAGCTGACGAAGATACGGTGATGAATCTGGATGACGCGGCATCAGGCGAATGTCCGCTTGAGGAAGCGCTTACCGACTGCGGCGGGTTATTAAAGCTGCTGCCGGCAGTTTCATTCCCCGATCAGACGTTTTCTCCCCTCTCGGTGGAGGTCAGGCGGGTTATTGAGAGTCTCGGTAGAGAATACGATGTTATGGCGGATATTCCCGCAGGAATTGTTCCGGACTGCGGTATGGCAGGATGCTTTGATATGTTTGTCATATGTTCTCGTGCCGACTCCTTGAGTCTGAAATACGCGTCAAGGCTGTGCCGTCTTATCAGAAGGTCATCGTCACAGACCACGAAATCATGCGAGATACGTCTGCTTCTTACACGGTTTACCCCGGGGATCCTGAAAATCGGCGGGGTGCCGGATATTGACAGGTGCATTGACATTGCCGGAGCAAGACTGATCGGCGTCATTCCTTATGACAACAGAGCGCTTGAAGCTGTGCTGTCCGGGCAGCCTCCAGATGAGGAATGCGAAATGATGCGCTATGCCCGCGACACGGCGGAAAGAATATTCGGCAAATTGGTGCCTCTTGACGCGGGGCGTTCGTTCCGGCTGCCCATATGAAGCCGTAATTTATAAAATCGGTGCAAGCCGTTAATAATATATATATCATTAAAAAAACAAAGTTGGGAGATGGACATTTATGAATATTGCTCTGATAGCACATGATGACAAGAAGGAACTTATGATACAGTTCTGCATAGCCTATTGCGGTATACTCAGCCGTCACAATCTCTGTGCCACCGGCACTACAGGCAAGATAGTCAGGGAAGCCACGGGACTCAATGTCAATTGCTTTATGCCCGGTTCGGCTGGCGGCGGCGAACAGATAGCTGCCAGAATAGGTTACAATGAGATAGATCTGCTTATATTCTTCCGTGATCCCCTCACACCCAAGCCGAATGAACCGAGGGATATTGATATTCTGCGCATGTGCGACATGCACGTTATTCCCGTTGCCACCAATATGGCGACAGCTGAAATACTCATTCACGGACTTGAACGCGGCGATCTGGATTACCGCAATTATGTACGCAAGTGATTTTCGCCGGCAATACAGATGACACATTAAAAAGGAACCTGCACGTTACAATTGCGGTTCCTTTTTTCAATGCGGTGTTGTTGACAATCCGGATGTGATGCTGTATAATTTTGAATAATAAGATGTGGGGTGGATAATGTATGAATAAGAAAAAGTCCGGCAGCATTATAAAGAAACTGATATTTGTTGTCGGAGCGGCGGGAGTTCTCGTTGTGCTTATGTGGCTTGTGTTTGTTTTTGCCGACCGCTGGCTGAATAAGCAACCGAAAGTATCGGACTCTGATATAAGTCAGACTGATGCGAGCGAGCAGTCTGTCGAAGTTAAGCTGAATACCGAATCGGTGGATGTTGGAAAGGGACTTAAGGTTCAGCTGACGGCAACGGGAGGTCAAAATATAGTATTTCATTCCTCGGATGAAGGAATAGCTACAGTTGACGAGAACGGTTTGGTAGAGGGCGCCAGCGTGGGTCAATGTACCGTAACAGCTAAAAACGAGTATGGCAGTTCGGTCGATTGTACGGTAAATGTCAAAAAGGTTTGCTACCTTACGATTGACGACGGTCCTACCGACAACACGGAAAATCTTCTTGCGTTACTTAAAGAATATGACGTAAGAGTGACATTTTTTGTGGTGAATTCCCAATATCTGAATCTTACAAAGAACATGCAGGATCAGGGATGTGTTGTGGGACTTCATACCAACAGCCATGTTTTCAAAATGTGCTACGCGTCATATTATTCATATTTTTACGGAATAGATACGCTGTCAAAAAAGGTGGAAAAACATACCGGCAAACGCTGTGAGCTGCTGCGTTTCCCCGGCGGAACCAACAATACGAGGTGCGATCCTCTCTGGATGCGCCGTAATCTCAACGGTGCGCTCGATCTTGGCTACAGGGTGTTTGACTGGACCGCGACGGCAGGCGACACTTCAAAGAAGGCAAGCGCGGCGTTTTCATTCAGCAATGTCAAAAAAACCGTCACTGATGACGAGGAAATAGTTCTGATGCATGACAGAGCGCTCAATCTTGCGGCTTTGAAAAAGATCATTCCGTATCTCAGGGATAAAGGATATATTTTTGAGACACTCGATAATTATCCCGAACACTCGTTTTATTTCCAGCCGATATATAGCCGCGATCACAAGGATATCCCGTCCAGATCGGTTGAAGTTACACATAAGACATTTTCGATCTATGCCGGAAACGAAATACTTCTTGTTGCGCGAATGAATCCAGTGGAATCTACTGATTATGTCAGATGGGAAAGTTCTGATCCGTCGATTGCGAGCGTTAATTCAGTCGGACATGTGAATGCGCTTAAAAAGGGAAAAGTGGATATTATTGCTATTACTTCAAGCGGAAAGCGCGGAGTTTGCCATATGACGGTCAAATAAAGCGCGCGATTTTATCAGATAAATAATTTGCCCTGTGCGGGAATGCTTTTATCAACCATTCCCGCGCAGGGCACTTTTTGATGTACAATGCATATTGAATTTTTTTGGAATTGAATTTTTTTCCGCAGCCGTCATAAATTGCATTCATCCCGAACGAATTATTGACTCTCTGCGGATAAAAATATTACGGGAATTTTGATTTGGCGAATTTGCAGGCAGCAAGCATTATGCAATAAACCAATTCGCCCATGACCAAAAAACCCGGTATCAAACTGCAAGGGACGGTACGACAATGAACAGGAAATTCCGCATAATGACTGTCGCAGCCGCTCTCGCGCTTATGGTTCTCCCCGTAAGCTGCGGCATGAGCGACAGGAATACAACTTCCAACGGCATGAACGCCAATGGCATTTACGACGGTTCAAACGGCAGAAATGCGCTTCGCGGCGCGGGTGATGTCATTGATGACGCGGGAGACGCTCTCGAAAGAGGCGCCGACAGAATCCAGCGCGGTCTGGATGATCTGGACGATGGCATGACCAACAATTCAACTACCATGACCACCACAATGACCACGACATCCACAACCCGGGTTCCCGCTTCAATGCGATAATTATCTTTTACCCTGAATCGGAAAATCATGCCGGAAAAAACGGACAGCTTCGCTTCCAACTGAGGAATCAAAGCGGACTGTCCGTTTTTAGCATTTGTCACAATCTACCGGATATGCTGATTCCCGCACAGAAAACCGGTAGATAATATTTGATTTTGCGGAAATAATATGTCGGAAGAAAGTACTTGTAATTTCTAACCCGAAAAATTATTTTACCTCGATGGTCCAACCGAATTCGTCCGGAATCTTACCGAACTGCATGCCGGTGATCTTGTCGTAGAGCATCTGGGAAATCTCACCGATTTCGCCGTTGTTGATCGGAATGATTGTGTCGCCGCACTTCAGTTCGCCGACAGGGGAAATGACTGCCGCGGTGCCGGTGCCGAACATCTCCTTGAATTCACCCTTTGCGTTGGCCTCAATAAGCTCTTCAACGGTGATAAGGCGCTCGGAAACCTTGTAGCCCATCTTTCTGAGAACTTCGATGACCGACTTTCTGGTAATGCCCGGCAGAATGGAGCCGCGGAGTATCGGAGTCACGATTTCGTCGCCAAGAACGAAAAATACATTCATTGCGCCGACTTCCTCGATGTACTTGCGCTCAACGCCGTCCAGCCAGAGAACCTGGCTGTAGCCCTGCTCGGCTGCGACGTCCTGAGCTTTGAGGGATGCGGCGTAGTTGCCGCCGGTCTTTGCGTATCCTGTGCCGCCGATGACCGCACGGACGTACTTTGTCTCGACGTAAATCTTAACCGGGGCCAGACCGCCGGCATAGTAAGAACCCGAGGGGCTCATTATGATAATAAACTTGTATTCGGTGGAGGTATGTGCGCCTAAAGCGTCCTCTGTGCCGATGATGAAAGGACGGATGTAAAGCGAAGCGCCGTCAGTGTGGGGAACCCAGTCGCGGTCTATGTCAACCAGCATTTCCAGAGCCTTCTCGGCAAGTTCCTCGTCGATGAGCGGAATGCTCAGACGGTCATTGGAGCTGTTGAGGCGGGCGAAGTTCTGATCGGGGCGGAAGAGTCTGATCTTGCCGTCCACACCGCGGTAAGCCTTCATACCCTCAAAGACTTCCTGGCTGTAGTGCAGGCACATGCAGGCAGGTGTGAGATCGAGCGGACCGTAAGGAACTATGCGGGGATCATGCCAGTGTCCGTCACTGTAATCCATGACAAACATGTGATCGGTAAATATCTTGCCGAAGCCTAACTTGCTCTCGTCTGCGGGCTTCTGCTTGGGATTGGTCGTGAGCTGAACCTTGATTTCTTCCATGATAAAAACACTCCTCAATTATTATAATCTCAATCGGATAAACGAATTATTGACAGTAAAAAAACAATAAATTCGTTGATTAAAATAAATTATACCACCTGATTGCCCATTTTGCAAGTTTTTTTATATAAATAATTCATACTACACATAGCAATTAGTGGTTGATACTTATTGTTAAGCGGAAGCGAAGAAGTTGACGAAAAAAATCCTATGGCATACTGCTAAAGGTGTTGAAAGCCAAAAGCAGTATAAACCATAGGAGGCGCTGGGAATGGAGGGTAATTGCATAATATATTTATGTGGAAAATGTCGTGGATAATTATTGTGCGCGGCAGTTCTCCGGAAGTCTGAAGCAAATTGGACAGCCTGCAATCAATAAGCCATGGGCAGTCAGTTTACCTCGACAGCCTTGGGATTATCGGTCTTGACCGCTTTGACATACTGTTCGAGACACATATTTGTTGTAAACATATATTCAGCAGCTTCATTGCCGACGTATCTTAGATGCCAAGGCTTTACCTCTGTACCGGTCACCTTTTTCGCAGCGTCACAGTATCTTATGATAAAGCCGTACAGATGTGCGTTTTGCGATACCCACTGGAACTGTTCGGTGATAGAGAAATAATCAATGCGGTTGGGATCAGTGGAAATGTCAATTGAAGTGCCGAGCTGCGCTTCGTCCTCACCCGGAGCGAAAACCTCAGCTTTGACGCGCTTCTTTGCCTCCTCGGCGGTTGCGCCCTCAGCAATCAGCTTGTCGGCTTCATTGGCGAGCACTTCGCTTTGCTCGTCATAGGATACATATCCCTTCACCGGAACTATTCCGAGTCCGTCCTCAGACATTGCCGAGCACATTTCCAAAAATGCCTCGGCAGCGTCGGCGCGAAGGAAAATGTTGTCACCGTTTGGTAGAGTGCCGAGCGACATCAGATTTTCAGGTACATAATCACTCGGCAGAGGGGATGAGTGATTGACAATTCGCGGATAGGAAGATACTTCCGCGAGCGAATGTTCAGATGCGGCCACTTTGACAAATGACTCGTTTTCATCCCTGTTTATCTGCACTGCGGCGATGGATATTGCGATTACAGCAATAGCCGCCGCGATTAATGCGCAGCGCTTGAATAGCTTTATGCGTCTGATCTTTATGGGAGATTTCTTAGCGCGGTAAACCGGCGCGTAATATTTCCCTGTGCCCTTGCCTGCCATTGGAGGATCACCTTTTTCCACACAATAAATCAAATACAAATAACCAAATCATATTACCAATTCAAATTATAATTGATATATTTTAATGAGAGTTAAGCAATTTCTAATTAATTGTTACAGCTTTGTAAATTTACTGTCTCGATTTGTAACTATTACAAAAACCAAACCTTAAATTTGTGTGAAATGTGAGCTGTAAGGCTTGCAAATCCGGGACAAATGATTTAATATGTATTTGTGGAAGAGTATGTCTTTATTGCGTCGAAAGAAAAGGAGTGTATGAAAATGGGCGGCAGCTTCGGAAGCGGCGGCTATCGCTTTGACGGCGATGCCAAGTACGATTTGGATAACGATTTTGCTGGAACGGATTACGGTGCAGGATATGACGATTTTGATGACATGAGTGCCGGTTCAGGCGCGCGCAGACAGAGCTCCGGCGGCGGATATTATGATGACGGATTCAGTGACGATTTCGGTGACGACGGTTACAGCGGAGGCTATGACGACGGATTCGACGACGATCTGGATGGCGGGTACGATGCACGCGGACGCGGAGGCTA
>ONWI01000177.1 GCA_900321515.1 uncultured Eubacteriales bacterium
AAGCACATGTGCGCTGTTCTTTCGTTTGGCCTTATGCATAAGAGGATACAGCACAGAATCATAAAAACTGCGCTGTGCATCAGTATTAGCTTTAGCAGGCAGAGAACCTGCTTTCAGCTTGCGGATCTTGTTTTTTTTAGAAGTCTGCTAACCGCCATTAAGGATACAGGGATACCAAATTTCTCGTGTATCATATCGGCAATCTGCTGCTGAGTTTGATAGTTTCCCTTTTCGATCTCATCAACGATCTGAGCTTCAACATCTTTAACCTTGGATTTACGGCCTCGGCCACTCTTGACTTCGAAAAGGTCCTGAATGTTGTCATTCATAAGCTGATTCTTAAGGTCGCGGATACCGCGCTCACTCATTCCAGTAAGTTCAGTAATACTATCACTATGAACACCGGCGATAATGAGCAATGCGCTGATAATACGCCTCACAATAATCGGAGAAATAAACAGCTGCAAATATGAACTAATCGCTTTTACTACTTTTAACGAAATTGTTTTACGCTCTTCCGCGTTTAATTTGTTAAAGTGTTTTCTTTGTTCCATAGTGTATCTACCTCCATAGATACACTATACAACATATCCATAAGGAAATCAATAAATTCGGCAATTATTTTCGTTACTTAGTATATTTGGATAATGCTTCACATAATTGACATTGCAAACGGCAATAATAGCCGAAATAACCCCGAATAAGGCAACCAGAAGCGCGGCGGCGATTCCTCTGAGAATTCTGATGAAGACATTCTTCTTTTTTCCCCTAAATTGAAATCGGAAAATACAAGCACGATTCCACTCACAAGCACTTCGCCAATCCTCTCGAGTGTAAGAAGCAGCTTGTTCTCATTGCCCACATACTTTCCGTAATTCTCAGGCTGATTCTTAGCCCATATAATATTCGGCACAAAAAGCATGATAAGATAAATCAGACCTATGTATGAAAAACCTAACCGCATAACTCATTGCTCCTTAATTTCATGATTATAGCCGATTGTAAGAGTGGAAAATGGAGAAATTCGGTTTTTGTCATTTTCGTTATTGGCCCCAAGGCAATTCAACTCCGGTTAACGTCCAAGCTTATTTAGTGTCCACGCGTCATATTCGCCACCGAAGAATTTATCCAGCACCTTAGCGAACACAGAGTCTTCTCCGGCGGCAACCACGAAAAGAGTCGGCACGAAAAGAGTCATGCTCGATTTGAGCTTCAGGTTATCCGGCCATCCGAAAATACTTGAGGCATTACTGTCGTTCAGTTCAAGAAGCGCCTGACTGATTTCTCTAAGATTGCCGCCGAGATACGGGTCATTCAGAAAAGCCTTCGCCTCTTCAAGACTGCGTATTGCATAATACTCCGATGTACTGCTTGAACCAAGCCCGATCATCTGGGGGAAAATGTACCGCATCCAGTGCGTTTCTTTGTGTCCGTTCCTTATTTCCGCCAGTGCGGTCTGAAAAGTACCGTATTCCTGTTGTGCTTTTACAAAGCGCTCAAGGTTAATTGAATCATTCAAGTATTCTCATCCCTCTTTGCACTCGATTACTATTGTCCTTCCCTCATGGACCGTCATGCTGAAATTCCCACGGTCAGTGATATGATTGCTGACTCCCAGCGGGAACGAGCAGTTGATTTTCTGCCGCGCTGTCGGATACTCAACCCCGCTCATGCTGACAACCGCGTATTCGCAGCCGTATGGGAATACCGAAAAATAATTTTCAGTCCCGCTCATGATCGGCTTTATTTCGTCGCCCACTCCAAACAGCCGCACTACCGTGCTTTCATCGACGAGCATACCCTTCGCCCCGTGAATTCTCAGATATTCCAGAGCGGAGATATTCGCCAAGGTATGATCCAGCCTACCGCCCAGTCCTCCTAAAATTACAAACTCCCCGAAGCCCTTCGCAAGCCCCTGCTTAATCGCAAGCATGGTGTCCGTATCGTCCTTTTGTGAAGGAAAAACCTTATCGGCATTATCGGGAATATATCCCAGCGAATCAAAATCCCCCAGAACACAGTCGGGCTTCACTCCAAGCCTTTCAAAGTAACGCAGCCCTCCGTCGGCAGCTATGACATAATCGCCCGGCGATATGTATTTTTTCATGAGTTCAAAATCCTCAATATTTCCCGCGGAAATAATAACGCATCTCATCACTTTATCAGCGCTCAGCTTGCGCGCGGACTCCTTCTCTGTTATTTTTGCTAGCCGATTGTAAAAGTTGGAAATGTCGGAAATACGGGGCTTGCGCATTTTAAGCCGGAGCTTTTTTCTCCATCCGTGGGAAGGGCGGATTGGGATTTTTACGATTTCGGTATTCGCCTGACCTCGTTTTATTTTCCGGTGCGTCTCGCTCGCTCGGCTCCGCCGAGCTTGTGGGGCGCTGCCCCACCGCCCCGCAAGGGCTCTGCCCTTGACCTGCCAGGAGGACCAGTCCCCCTGGACTCCCATTATTGGCGCTGCGCGCTTTCCTTTTTTTCTTTTTTACTTTTACAATCGCCTATGTTATTTTTGCGGACGAACGCGGGCGCTCTTTTCCCATTCCCTGATGTCCTTGACCTCGTTGTAAAGGGCAACGTAACTTGCGTGGCGCGACTGGGATATCTCGCCCCGGCGCACGGCCGCAAGCACTTCGCAGCCCTTTTCGCAGGTATGGGAACATCCGGTGAACCGGCAATGCGGCACATAGTCGGCAAATTCGCGAAATGTATCCGCCAGTTCATCCTTATAGACAAACTCGGCAAATTCTCCGTCAAATGACGAAAAACCAGGCGTATCGGCTATCTTTCCGCCGAATTCAAGAGAAAAAAGCTCGGTTTCGCGGGTAGTATGCCTTCCGCGTCCGAGCTTTTTGCTGGTTTCACCCGTCTCGCGGTCAAGACCGGGACATAGGGCATTAAGCAGTGTAGACTTGCCCGCTCCGGTATTGCCTGCAAAGGCGCTGATTTTATTTTTCATAATGTCCCGTATCTCGTCCAGAAACTCACGGCTGCCTGATGAATAATCCGCGCAAATCACCGTAAAGCCCGCCCTGCGATAAATATCACCGAAACCGTTGTCCTGGGCAAGATCAAGCTTGGTTATGACTATTACCGGCTCTATGCCCTTGTGTTCGGCAAGAGAAATGAACCTGTCTACTATCAGCGCGTTTGGCTGCGGCTGACAAAGCGACACCACAATGAACAGATTGTCAAGGTTAGCAAGCGGCGGGCGCAACAGAAAGTTGCGCCTTTCAAGCACCTTGTCAACGCTGGCAAGCCCGTCCGGGTGCACACTTATCACACACCTGTCGCCCGCAAGCGGAGTTATTCTCGCAGAGCGCGCTCCACCGCCGCGAAGCGCGCCGCGCGCCCTGCATTCGTAAACCCTGCCGCCGCACTCGACGTAATAGAATCCGCCGATGCCTTTGATTATCATGCCGTCAAGCTGTTCTGCCCTTCCGTTTTTACCTGATGCTGTATTGGGGTTTGTGTTTTTGTTTGTGTTTTTGTATTCCATACTTCAGCATCAGCCTTCCGCTTGTTCTTCGGGCTTGGTTTCCGGCTTGGTGTCCGATTCCTCCTGTGACGAGGTATCGGTAAGCCAGCTGATATCATGTTCCTTGCTCACGGTGTATTTTTCGGTCTTGAAATTGACCTTGTATTCGCGGTACTTCTTGCCGTTCAGGGTAACGGTAACCTTTTGGGTTCCCGAACCCGTCAGCTTGATGGAATAAGTCTTCTGTGAAGCGAGCGACACATTCGCCGCCTTGATGGATACGTCGTCAAGGAACACCTCGAGTGTCACATCCTGGTTGCTCTCAGGCAGGTCTATCTTCATTGTAAGTGTGGATTCGGGCGCCTTGCCGTTGCTTATGGTGAATTTGACTACCGTATCCTTTGTCAGCTTGGTGCCGTAAGACGGCTCCTGCGAGATGATGGTTCCCTCCGGCTTATTGCTGTCCACCTTTGTCGCCTCGGCTATTGTAATGCCCAGTGAATCAAGCTGACTCTTTGCCGACACAAAAGGCATGTTGACAAAGTTCCTCATAATCTGCTCCTCAGTCTTGGGTCCGAGGCTGTAATACACCTCGATGACGTCGCCGATCTGTACCTCCTGGCGCGGCTGGGGATTGGTGTTGCATACTATATCAACAGGCGTATTTTCGTCATATATCGGCATTTCGACATAGGCAAGACCCTGCTGCTTAAGAAGCTGGGTGTACTGGGTATATGTCATATTCTGAAAATCCGGAACCATCAGGCGCTCCGGGCCCTTGCTGACAACCAGCTTTACGCGGGAATCGGAATACACCATCTTATCGGGCTTCGGATTCTGCTCCATGACAACGCCCTCTGCAATATCGCTGCTGAATTTTTCTTCCTTGTAGAACTCAAAATCGTACTTCTGGCTATCGAGAATTTCGTTGTAGACCTGACCCACGAAATTCGGCAGCTTGACCTGCTCGCTGGTGTTTTTCTTGAGTATGCCGCTGGCGTCTATAAATATTATCACAAATACCACCGCGACAAGCACAAAGGCAGTGGCTATTCCGGTCAGCACGGGAATAACGGGGCTTTTGTATTCATCCTCAGAGGATTCAGCCTTTTTGACAGCCTCGTTGGTCTTGCGATAGCGGGGACTTTCCTCAACGATGTATTTGTAATTGAACTTGATGCCCGGGTTGAGCTTGAAGTTTTCAATATCCTGAAGCATTTCCGCGGCGCTCTGATAACGCGCATTCGGATCCTTCTGCATCGCCTGAATTGTGATTTCCTCCAGCCCAACAGGAATATTCGGGTTGATCTGGCGGGGCATTTTCGGGTCAGCCTGAAGCTGCATCACCGCAACTGATACCGCGCTGCTCGCGTCAAACGGCAGCTTGCCTGTAAGCATTTCGTACAGCATGACGCCCACGGAATACAAATCTGCCCGCGCGTCGGTCGCAGCTCCTCTCGCCTGCTCGGGGGCAATGTAATGCACAGAACCTATCGCCTTGTCGGTGATGGTGCTGGTCTGGCTGGTAGTGAGGCGGGCTATGCCAAAATCGGTAACTTTGATCCGTCCGTTTGACAGCAGCATGATATTCTGCGGCTTGATGTCACGGTGCACGATTCCTTTGGAATGCGCGTGCATCAGGGCGCGAAGTATCTGTGTGGTGAAGTGCACAGCCTCCTTGACCCGGACGACTCTCTGCTGTTCGATGTAATCCTTGAGGGAAATGCCGTCAATATACTCCATTACGATATATTGGAGCGAAGGGCTGTTGCAAACATCGAATATCTTTACGATATTCGGATGATTGAGCAGCGCGATTGCGCGCGATTCGTTGCGGAACCGACGGCAGAATTCCTCGTTGTCCAGGTATTCCTCACGCAGTATCTTGACCGCCACTACAGCGCCGGTATCAAAATCCTTTGCCTTATAAACGACAGCCATGCCGCCGTTACCGACCTCTTCAAGTATTTCATACCTTCCGTCCAGGACTTTGCCGATATATTTATCCATATCTATTGAACACTCCTTACCTGCACGCCGCATTTATCGCGGCATGGCTTGAATGTGTGATTTTTGGGTATAACAGGGAACGCGGAAAGTCCGCCGCTCAGCAGCATATCGTGACCGCCGTCACATTGTCGCCGCCGCCGTGTGCATTTGCCGTATCTATCAGCTTATCCACAGCCTCGCCGCCTTTGAGCTTGTAAAGAATCTTGAACATTTCCATGTCCTCAACATAATTGGAAAGCCCGTCACTGCACAGAAGAAGTATGTCTCCCTTTTCCACCGGACATTCGCAGTGATCAATGTCAAGCCTCGGCTTGACTCCAAGCGCACGGGTGATGAGGTTCCTCCTCGGATGAAAGCGCGCTTCCTGTTCGGTAAGCTCGCCCCGGTCAACCATGACCTGCACAACAGAATGATCCACGGTCATCTGACGGAGATCTCCCTTGGCGTAAAGATATACCCTGCTGTCGCCCGCGTGCGCAATATAAGCAGTGTCCCCGCGGACTATTACAACAACCACGGTGGTACCCATTCCGCGAAGCGAAATATCCTCCTGTGCCTCGATGTAAACCTTGATGTTTGCGGCATTCACCGCCCGGGCTATCATATCGCGTATCTTGCTTGAGCTCATGTCGCTCGTGTAATTTGCCGTCAGGCGGGTGGAAATTTCCTCAACGGCCGTGCTGCTGGCGACATTGCCGCCATTTGCGCCTCCCATGCCGTCGCAGACCACAGCCCACGCGCTGCCGTCCTCAAAGAAGCCGTGCCGTTCCGCATCCTGATTGGAATGGCGCACCACTCCTCTGTCAGTCCTGCTGTATATTTCCATCGGATTCCTCCTTCTTCTTGCGCCGAAGCTGTCCGCACGACGCGTTTATGTCCGCACCCAGCGTTCTGCGCACGGTTGCCGTTATTCCCCTTGATTCCAGTATATTGATAAATCTCTGTATCTGCTTTGGTGACGAACGCTCATAGCTGTTACCCTTGACGGTATTTACGGGAATCAGATTTACATGGCAGAGCATTCCCTTTAACTTGCCGGCAAGCTCAAGCGCGCACTCCTCGGTGTCGTTTTTGCCCTTTATGAGTGAATATTCAAACGAAATTCTTCTGTGAGTCGCCTCCGCGTATTTGCGGCATGCCGTGAGAAGCTGTCCGACATTCCACTTGTTGTTGACCGGCATCATCTCGCCGCGGAGCGCGTCGTTAGGCGCGTGCAGCGAAACCGACAGCGTAAACTGCGGCTTCATCTCTATCAGCCTGTATATTTTATCCACAAGTCCGCATGTGGACAGCGATATATGGCGCATTCCTATGCCCTCCCCCTCCGTGTCGGATACAAGTTCAAGGAAGCGCATCACATTCTCAAAATTATCCAGCGGTTCGCCCATGCCCATAAGAACGATATTGGATATGCGTATATCGTTGTCACGCTGGGCAACAGTTATCTGCGAAAGCATTTCGGCTGGACGGAGATTGCGGGCAAGTCCTCCCATGCCCGTCGCACAGAACCGGCAGCCCATGCGGCAGCCCGCCTGTGTGGATATGCATATGGTGTATCCGTGATGATAGCTCATAACGACGCTCTCGATATACTCACCATCGTCCAGCCTGAAAAGGTATTTTATGGTTCCATCATACGCCGAAATCAGTTTTTTTTCAACGGTTACATTGTATATGTAATAATTTTGTAATAAAGATGTCCGCATATCCTTGGAAATATTTGTCATTTCGTCAAAGGATTCCGCGCCCTTTGCATGAAGCCAGTCATAGACCTGATCCGCACGGAATTTCGGCAGCCCATGTTCCTTAAAGCTTTCGGTCAGTTCGGCTTTGGTCATGCTTTTAATATCTGCTTTGTTCTCGCTGCCGTTAATGCCCTGCAAAAGTCCTCAGTCCTTTTTTCTGACGGATGAGATAAAAAATCCGTCAGTATTGAAAATATGGGGAAAAAGCGTCAATGCCCAGTCCGGCTCGTCTATTGCCCGTTGGATTCCTTCCGGTAATTCAATGGGCAAGGTTTCAAATTCGTCATGATTTTTCAGAAATCTTTCCATTACGGAAATATTCTCGGCGGGATTGAGCGTGCATGTGGAATATATCAGCCTTCCGCCGCATCTGACGAGCTTTGAGGAATTCTCCAATATGCGGTATTGCAGCTCCGGAAGCCCTTCGATTTCTTCACGCGGCTTGCGCTTGATATCCGGCTTGCGACGGATAATCCCAAGCCCGGAACAGGGCGCGTCGCAGAGAACCATGTCCGCGCACTCCGGCTCACATTCGCCAAGCGCGTCACGCAGAGTCGGTTCTATGCATCTCAGCCCCAGACGCTTCGCGCCGCCCGCTATTAGCTCAACCCGATGGGGATGAAGGTCACATGAAATTATCCGTCCATCGCCGCCCATGAGCTCCGCCATTGAAAAGCTCTTGCCACCGGGCGCCGCGCACACGTCATAAACCGTCTCTCCGCTCTCCGGCGACGCAACATAGCAGCAGAGCTGCGAAGAGGCGTCCTGCACATGAAACAGCCCCTCGTCAAATCCGGGCAGCGCGGTGATATCTCCCGTTTCCTCAATGACAACGCAGCCCGGAATCACCGGCAAAGCGGACGCTTTTATTCCGGCAGCCTCAAGCATGTTTACAAGGCTGTCGGTCGATATCCTGAGCGTATTGACCTTTAAAAATATCGGTGGACGTCCCTCAAGACTTCCGAGTATCTTTTCGCAGATGTCATTTCCGTAGTTCCCGCGCCAGAGTTCAACCAGCCACAGAGGGCAGGAATAATTGATGCTGAGGTATTTTTCCGGCTGTTTTGCCGGGTCGGGCAGCCTCACCCGCCTGCCTTCCCGAATGAAACTGCGCAGCAGTCCGTTGATAAAACCTGTCGCACGGAACAGCTTCAGTCTTTTGGCGAGATTGACACTCTCGTTGACCGCAGCGGAATCGGGCGTATTCATAAAGGCCATCTGATAAACAGCCATGCGAAGAATGCACCGAACTTCAGGCTCGATATGCGAACCGGCTTTGACATAGCTGCTTATTACATGGTCAAGATATTCTGTTTTTTCCAGCACGCCGTATACGAGGCGCGTGATGAAAGCCCTGTCGCGAGGCTCCGGGGCAGATGCCGCCAGAGCCTCGTTCAAGGCGATGTTTGAATATCCGCATTCCCCCTCCACACGCATGAGCACCCGGAAGGCAATCATGCGGGGATTGGGAGAATTTTTTTTGTTGAGATTATTTCTTTGATCAGGCATACAATTTATCTTCTTCTTCTGCCGCTGCCACTCACAATGAGGAATATTCTCAGGAAGCTGGCAAGCGAAGTGATGAGTGCCGCCACATAAGTCATCGCTGCGGCGGAGAGAACCTTCTTGACGCCCTTGGCGTCGGCGTCATTGGCAATGCCGAGATTTCTGATGTGATCCATCGCGCGGTGGCTTGCGTTGAATTCCACGGGAAGCGTCACAAGCTGGAAAATGGCAACTGTGGAATAAAGCGCAACGCCAACCCACGCAAGCCAGTTGAATGCCGTGACGAAAAGTCCTATGAGAATCAGGATCATGGAAATATTCGAGCCGAAATTGGTGATCGGAATAACGGCGGAACGCACCTTATTGGGGAAATAATGCTCCGCATGCTGAATGGCGTGTCCTACCTCGTGGGCGGCTATGCCAATGGAAGCGACAGACGTGCCGCTGTAGACGTCGGGCGAGAGATTGACCGTATTGTTTCTGGGATCAAAATGGTCGGAAAGCGTGCCCTGCGTGATATTGATAGGAACAGAGGTCAGACCGTGATCGTCGAGTATCATTCTGGCAGCCTGCGCGCCGGTAATGCCACGGGAATTGGCTACCTTGGAATATTTGTTGTAAGCCGACTTCACCCTTGCCTGCGCGATAAGCGCAATGATCATCGCGGGTATTACAAGAAGGATATACCACTGGTCAATATAATATCCTCCGAGTCCCAGACCGCCGATGGCGTTGCTTGTGTCTCTGTAAGCTCCGTAGTTGTTCATGCCGTCTGCCACGAGTGTTAATGCTCCATACGCAAACATAATGTGTTTACCTGCCTTTCAGTTTATTGATATTTTAATCCCGCAAATCAATGCAGAATTGTGCCCAAATCCAATTTGTGCCCCCTGAGATAATCCTGGGCAGTCATTCGCTTCTTGCCCTCCGCCTGAACTTCAAGCAGTTCTATTGCGCCGCTGCCGCATCTGACTGTCAGCGGATCGAGTGAAATTATCTCGCCGCACCTGGCTTCAGGATTATCCATGGCGGAGATCGCGCTGCGGTGAAGCTTCAGCTTTTTGCCTTCCAATACCGCAGTGGCAACCGGCCACGGTGAAAGCCCGCGTATCTGATCGTGAATTTCCTTTGCGCTGCGGCTCCAATCAACCGCGCAAAGCTCCTTGGTCAGCATCTTTGCATAACAGCTCTGTGAATCGTCCTGCTTTTGCGGCTTCAACTCGCCCTTTTCAAGCGCGTCGAGCGTTCTCACTATCAGCTCCGCCCCCATTGAGGAAAGTCTGTCGTGAAGCTCGCCGGCGGTTTCGTCAGGCAGAATGTCCGTTTCGCTGACAAGCAGCATGTCGCCGGTGTCAATTCCGGCGTCCATCTGCATAGTAGTCACGCCGGTCCTGCTCTCGCCGTCAATGACGCTCCACTGTATCGGCGCCGAGCCCCTGTACTTCGGCAGCAGCGAAGCATGCACGTTGATGCATCCGAATTTCGGCGCGTCTAAAATCTCCTGCGGAAGTATCTTGCCATATGCTATGACAACGCCGACGTCAGGCTTAATATCATTGAATATCGCAAGCGCCTCTCCGTCCCGCATGCTTTTGGGCTGATACACCGGAATGCCGTATTCGAGAGCCTTGACCTTGACCGGCGGGGGAGTCATTGCGTATCCCCTGCCCTTGGGCTTGTCGGGCTGGGAAAAGACCGCCGCTATCTCATGTCCCGCAGCAACCAGGGAATCAATTGCGGGCGCCGAAAATTCGGGCGTGCCCATGAATATGATTCTCATCGGAACTCACCTCGATTAATTCCATTATTTTTCATGCTGATTGGATTTCAGAATCCGAAAAAGCTCAGTCCCCCGGCAATGGCAGCCGCCATAAGGGGAAAGAGTACCAGACAACCTATCCACTTGCCGAGCTGAACCTTCACGGGGATGTAGGGGCG
>ONWI01000181.1 GCA_900321515.1 uncultured Eubacteriales bacterium
CAGAAGGTCGAGAAGATCATCAAGGAAGTCGGTCTGCTTCCCGAGCATCTGACGCGTTATCCGCATGAATTTTCCGGCGGACAGCGTCAGAGAATCGGTCTTGCGCGCGCCATGGTCATGGAGCCTGAACTTGTTATCGCCGATGAGCCGATTTCCGCGCTCGATGTTTCCATTCGCGCGCAGGTGCTCAACCTGATGAAGAAATTCCAGCAGGAGAGAGAAACTTCCTATCTCTTTATCGCCCATGACCTTTCCATTGTCCGCTTTATTTCGGATCGTATTGCCGTTATTTACAAGGGAGATATTGTGGAAATCGCGGACGCGGAGGAGCTTTTCGACTTCCCGCTGCACCCGTACACACGTTCTCTCATTTCGGCCATTCCGATCCCCGATCCCAAGCTCGAGAAGAACAAGAAGCTCTTTACCTACGATCCTTCCGTGCACGATTACTCCAAGGTGAAGCCGGAGCTGTGCGATATCGGCAACAATCACTTTGTCTATGGCAGTCCGTCTGAGATTGCCGAGTATAAGTGCATCCGTGAGAAAGGCGTTCCCATTAAGCCCGTTACCATTCTGACCGAGGAAGAGAAGGCGAAGCTTGACGCCGAGGCGAACCCTGTGAACGATGTGGTGGATGAAGCCATTCTGGAATCCCCGCTGCACGACACCGGCAGTCTGTGGTACACCATTGGCGCTTTTTTCCTTCCGATTATCGGAATTATTGTCGGTCTTATTTTCAAGAAGAAAAACCACATACGCAACTTCAAAGCCTGCATCAAAGGCGCATTGATCGGCATAGGCATTGTTGCGTTGATCATTGTTCTTTTCCTGATTATGCTCTGGATGGCGACGCTCTGACGGTATGGGCTGGTTCAGTACAGGAAGAGGCTATTCCTCCGAACCGCGTGTTTTGCGCATTGATTTGCCGGAGGAAAGCTCGAGAAGTTTTAGATTAAAGACGGCAGCTGCGATTTTGCTGGCTGCCGTCGGCATTTTTGCGTTGGTGTGGGCTGTCAATGGCTTGCTTGCCAAAGATCCCGGCTGGACGCAGATTGAAGCCGACAATTCCGGCGAACCCTCCTGCGCGGGAGAGTTTACTCTGCAGTATAACGTGGGAGCCGATGGCAGCCAGCCCGCCGAACAGTTCAAGAAATTGACCGCCCTCTACACCGATGTGTCAATTCAAGCGGAAAAGCTGTTTTCGGCTGCGGTTGACGATGAGAAGACTCACGGAATCGGATTTCTGAACCGCAATGTGAACCGGCAGGTGACAGTGGAGCCGGAGGTTTACAACGCGCTTTTGCTGCTGCAAAAAGCAAAGAGCCGCGAGATTTTTCTCGCTCCGGTCTATGAGCAGTATAACACCCTTTTTTTCTGCGCCACAGACGAAGAGGCGGAGAGTGTGGATCCTTCGGTGACGGAGGAACAGCGCGAGATTATAGCGGAAATGATTGCCTATGTTTCCGACCCGGAACAGATAGACATTATGCTTGAGGAGGGCAATCGCGTCACGCTGCGTTTGTCCGACGATTACATCGCGTATGCCCGGAGAAACGGCATCGAGCGGTTTGTCGATCTCTACTGGATGAAGAATGCGTTTGCCGCTGATTACATGGCGGACAGAATTTTCGAAGCGGGATTCACCGACGGTTATCTTACATGCGGAGAGGGTTTTACAAGGAGTCTGGGCGGAAAGGATATTTTGCTCAGTTCAACGGTGTATGACCGTGTAGGAAAAAGCATCTATAAGGCTGCTTCTCTGAAATGTGGAACGGTAAAAAGCGTGGTTGTTTTCCACGACTATCCCGCCGGTAAGAATAACGACAAATATTATTATCAATACTCCGAAGGACGCATGGTGACGCCTTATATTGCCGTATCAGACGGTCTGTGCAGAGCTTCGGTCAGCAATCTTACGGTCTGTTCGGAGTCCAAGGGCTGCGCGGAAACGATGCTTGCCGCAAATAATGCGTATTTCTCACACGAATTTCCGGCGGAAAAGCTGCTCAAGAAACTCGGCGAAACGTACTGCTTTGCGTATCCCCGTGACAATACGATCTGGGTCAGTTCATCAAGGTTGACGGTGAAGCATCTGCTGAACGACGGAGTTGTGTCATATTCTGCCAAGGTGATGGAAGCAAAATCGGATGAATCGTAAATTTAAAGAAGAACCAGGCGCTCAAATGCGCCTGGTTTTTGAAAGGAAATGGGTATAACAATGGATTACCAGACAATCAATTCCGAAATCATCGACAGATGGGTGAAGGAAGGCTGGGAATGGGGCGTTCCGATTGATCATGATACCTTTGAGGCGGCTAAGAGGGGGGAATGGGATGTCAAGCTGACCCCCTTGAAATATGTGCCGCATGAGTGGTTCGGGGAGCTCAGAGGCAAGAGGATTCTGGGTCTTGCCAGCGGCGGTGGACAGCAGATGCCGATATTTGCCGCGTTAGGAGCGGAATGCACGGTTCTCGATTACTCCGATGAACAGCTCCGAAGCGAGCGGCTTGTGGCGGAACGAGAAGGATATTCCATCAATATTGTCAAAGCCGACATGACAAAGCCTTTGCCCTTTGAGGACGAGTGCTTTGATATCATTTTCCACCCGGTTTCCAACTGCTATGTGGAGGAGGTTGAGCCGATCTGGAGGGAATGTTTCAGGGTGCTGAAGCCCGGCGGAATCCTTTTAGCAGGTCTGGACAACGGCATCAACTATCTCTTTGCCGACGGGGATGAGACAATGGTTGTGAATTCCCTGCCCTTCAATCCTCTCAAAAATCCCGAACACATGCGTCAGCTTGAAAATGGCGACAGCGGCGTGCAGTTTTCGCATACATTGGAAGAACAGATCGGCGGTCAGCTCAGAGCCGGCTTCTGTCTGACAGACCTCTTTGAGGACACCAACGGCGAAGGAAGGCTTCACGAACTGAATGTTCCGAGCTTCATTGCCACAAGAGCGTTCAAGCCGCTTTGACGTCAATAATTGCCCTGAAGGAGATAATCCGAGCGGGGCAATTTTTTTGATTTCTGAAATTAACATATTTGTATAAAAAATCGAATTTCTTTTAGTGCATTGTTGTCTTGAATAATAGGGCATTTTGCTGTATAATAAACGAATGATACTATGACAAATGCGGATTAAAACCCAATGAAAGCAAGGTGCATAATTATGCAGGATATGGTCGAACGCATTGTTGAAATGGATAAACGCGCCCGTGAGCTTACAGATGAGGCAAAGCGCCTTCGCGTGGGCTCCGAGGACAGAATAAGCGCTAAGAAAGAAGAGCTTCGCCGAGGATATCGTGACAGGGCGGAGGAAAGAGTGGAGCTTATCAAAAAGGCGGAGGCAAGAAATGCCGAGATAGAGCTGAGGGCAATCCTGGAGCGACAGAAGGAAACCGAGCGGCAGCTCGACGCAATCTATGCCGAAAAGGGCGACGAATGGGTGGCTGCAATAGTCGCCAGAGCCACGGGAGATGATAAATAATGTCACAAGCCTCTAATGTGCTGCTCACCAAGAGCCGCGCGATGTTCGGCAAGCGGCTGACCGGACAGAATATCAGCGATCTGCTGGGCTGTCAGACGGTCACCGAGGTGGCGGCATATCTCAAGAACAATACCCACTACGCTTACGCGCTGCGCAACATAGATGATTCCAACGTTCACCGCGGTCAGCTTGAGGCGGCTCTGGATGACCTTATGCAGAGCCAGCTTACAGCCCTCTCCAAATACCGGGTAGACGCGGGGGAATATATGCGTTCATTCATGGTCTACAGCACGCAGATCAGAGAGATACTTAAATTTTTGCGGCTGCTGTCGGCGGGGCGCGCGGGCGAATATGTATTCGCCATGCCAAAGTACTTTGTCAAGCGCGACGGGCTTGACCCCATCAAGATGGCGCAGGCAAAGAATTATGAGGAATTTCTCAGGGCGATGAGCGGCACCGTGTTTTATAAGATACTGCGCGGGATCTCGGTGGGCGAGGACGGCACTATAGATTACACCATGATCGAACACACGCTTTATTCCCACCTTTTCAGCTATGCCGAGTCGGTCATAAGGAAGAATTTTCACGGCAGCGCTGAGGACGATCTTCTGGGACTTCTGGGGACGCGGAGCGAGCTGAGCAGTTTCCTCAACATATACCGCTTCAAGAAGTACTACAAATCTTGCGGCGATGACCTGGCGCGGTCGCTGGTGTTTGATTTCAATTATAAAATATCAAAGCGGACGTTTGACAAAATGCTCAGGGCCGAGAGCGCGGAAGAGGTTCTGGAGATATTTCGCGGCGAGACATTTTACGGCAGGGAACTTGGCGAGATCGACGAGGAATATATCGACCAGGTGGTAAACCGCCTGAGCTACAAGCGAGTCCGGCACCTGATGAGATTCTCCACCGACCCGACTGTAGCGGTATTCTCATATCTCCTGCTTTCGGGAATAGAGCGCAGAGATATTGTAACCATTATAGAGGGCGTGAGATACAGAGTTTCGCCTGACGTTATAGTTTCCATGATAACAATTTCGTGATGAATGTCACGTTAATATAGATTTCTAAAAAAGGATCGAAAGTTTTAAGGAGTATAGACATGGCTGTAATGAAAATGAAGCTCCTGAGCATTATCGGGAGCATTGATCAGCTCGATGCCGTTCTTGACAC
>ONWI01000080.1 GCA_900321515.1 uncultured Eubacteriales bacterium
GGCAAAGGTCTGGAGTGTGAACGGCACCGCCATCGGAATGGAAATCCACGAACAGACCGCGATCAGTGCCGTGGACAGCGCCACCACCACAATATCCGCCGTGGTGATTTTCTGATTCTTCTTGATGTTTTCTTTTACTTTGCCATTATTTTCACTCATAATGCCAGAGACCTCCTGATCATTCAAATAAAAAATGTAATCCCATTGTAGCACGCTCTCTTCTGATTGTCAACCTGTTTTTAAAAATAAGGTTGACAATTTTTCTTTGTATAAAAACGCCCCGATTCCTGTGTGTGAAGGAACCGAGGCGTTTCTGTCAATATCACGGTTTATATTTTGTACAGCACCTTGCCGCAGCAGATAATGCTGTCGGAGGCGGTGTACGTCTTGGGCGGATAATTCTGATTGAGCGAGATCAGTTCGTTGACCCCTAAATGTTTGATATAGCTCTCTCCGTTGAGCACAAAAATGCCGATTTCTCCGATCTCCACGGTTTCCTGCTTGCGCACCAGCACAATATCCCCGTCGTTGCAATAGGGCTGCATCGAATCGCCGCTGACCCTCACGAGGTAATCGCCCTTGCGGTGTTCGGGGGTGTCCTCGATTTCCATCTCCTCCTGCGGCGCTTCGTCAAGAGGATTGCCATAGCCGGCGGACACGGGCAGCGAATAATAGGGACGGGTAATCAGGCGAATGGTGGGATGACAGCGCTCATATTCGAGCTGCATCACGGAATCCAGCATGGTTTTGCCGTAACGATCAAGCGAACGGTACTTGCGCATATGCTCCAGTTCGTTCCATGTATATTGATTGCTGGTATCCGACAGCCCCGACGCGTCGTCAATGGAGCATTCCAGCGCACGGCAGATGGCAAGAATGGTGTTGAGCTTCGGATTGACATTTTCTCCTGAGGTAATCTTGCTGACTGTTCCCTTAGGCAGACCCGAACGCTCTACCAGTTCGTCAATCCTCATGCCCAATTCCTTGCGGCGTTTATTGATAAACTCATTGAATGTCATGACAACCCCTTCTTTCTTTCCTCAGAGCCTGCTGACGTATCTCTCCACGCACGGCTTGCTTGCATCTTTTCCGCCATATTTTGCCAAAATCCTCGTTAATACACAAAGTATTGCCTGCGGTTTTGGCTGCCTTGGCGAAAAATCTGACTGCGCCATCTGCACACGTGGAGATACGTCAGCAGGCTCTTAGATCAAAATAGAGACCAGACGTCCTTGACGGTGATAATAATCATCAGGAGTATCAGCAGGGCGAATCCCACAAAATGGACAATGCCCTCTTTTTCGGGATCAATGGGCTTGCGTCTGATGCCTTCGATAATGACAAAGAGCAGTCTGCCGCCGTCGAGCGCAGGCAGAGGAAGCAGGTTAAAGATACCCAAGTTGACGGTAATCAGCGCCATGAAATTGATAATGTTGTTGATACCGTCCATGAAGCTGTATTTGAATCCGGCCTCAGCCACCTGCCCGATAGCCGAAGCCATGCCCACGGGCCCCGACACCTCGTTGAAGCCGACGCGTCCGGTGACCATCATGATAATGCTGGAATAGATCATACGGACATAGGCGTACGTCTCGGAGAAGGTATTGGAGATAACGGTCCATACGTTCTTATCCACGCGCCGAACCTTGAAATCAATTCTTGTGACCTTAGTGCCGTTGAAATCCTCCACAGGCATATGCAGATCGTTGAATTCCAGCTTCTGCCCGTCGCGCTTGACGGCAATGTCAATCACCCCGTCCTTGGCGGTGGAAAGGGCAAAACTGATGTCGGTGGCGCAGTGTGTGCGGTAGCCGTTAATGGAATATATGTCGTCGCCGAGCTGAATGCCCGCGCTCATGCTGGTGGAATCGCTCACGAGATACGCAATCCTGGTGGAAGCGTAATACGGCTGCTGCACCTGAATGACGAACATAAAGACAATGCCCAGCACGATATTCATAAAGGCGCCCGCGGCAAGGATAATGCCGCGCTGCCACCATTTTTTGTTATTGAGGGCGCGTTCGTCGTCGCTGTCCTCGTCCTCGCCCTCCATGGCGCAATAGCCGCCGATAGGAATGAGCCTGAGCGAATAGAGGGTTTCCCTGCCCTGTTTAGAGATGATTTTCGGACCCATGCCGAGGGCGAATTCGTTGACCTTGACGCCGAATTTCTTTGCCGTTATAAAATGCCCGAATTCGTGAATGCCAATAATCATTGCAAACAGAATGACGGCAATAAACACAGTCAGTACAATGTAGAATGTTGAAATATTTACCACTCCCTGTTGAGAATATATCGTTCGCCTTTCCTTGCCGGGAACCGCCCGACCGCGTTAAATGTAATCTGAATCAATTAATTATGCGACGCCTTCATCACATATTCCCGCGCCGCCTTATCGCATTCCAAAACATCCTCAACCGTGAAGTTATCAACCTTTGGCTGGCGCTCCATAGCCTCCCAGACGAACTTTCCGATGTCGAGGAAGCCTATCTTTCTCTTGAGGAAGAGCTCGACCGCCATTTCATTGGCGCCGTTCGCGGCAGCGGGAGCGAGACCGCCCCTGCGCATGGCTTCCTTGCACGCCGCCAGACACACGAATGTCTCCGTGTCGGGTCTGAAGAAAGTCAGCTTGCCGACCTCAAAAAGATCCAGCGGCTTAGCCGGGGAGGGCACTCGGTCGGGATAGCTGATAGCGTATTGAATGGGTATTCTCATGTCGGGCGTGCCGAGCTGCGCAATCACGGAATTGTCGCAGTATTCCACGGCGGAATGAATGATGCTTTCGCGCTGCACAACCACTTCGATGTCGTCAACGCCCTTGTTGAAGAGCCAAGCCGCCTCGATAACCTCAAGACCCTTGTTCATCAGGGTAGCGGAGTCGATGGTAATCTTGGCGCCCATGCTCCAATTGGGATGTCTGAGCGCCTGTTCGGGTGTGACGTCGAGCAGCTCCTCGCGTTTTTTGCCGAAGAAGGGACCGCCCGAAGCGGTCAGAATTATCCTGCGGAAGGCATGATCTCCCGGCGAGCCCTGAAGGCACTGGAAGATAGCGGAATGTTCGCTGTCCACAGGAAGTATGGGAACGCCCTTCTCGCGCGCCGCGTTAATCACGAGCTGACCGCCGGCGACGAGAGTTTCCTTGTTGGCAAGCGCCAGATCCTTCCCCGCCCCGATAATTGCGAGCGTCGGGACAAGGCCGACCATACCGACAACGGAATTGAGCACGACGTCGTTTTGCTCCAGAGTAGCGGCTTCAATAAAGCCATCCATGCCCTGAAGCACTCTGACCGAGGTGTCAGCCAATTTGATTTTAAGCTCGGAGGCAGCGGCAAGGTCCATCACCGCCACAACGGAAGGATTAAATTCCCTTGCCTGCTTTTCCAGCAGATCAATGCTGCGGTTTGCGCAGAGAGCGGTGACATTCAGCCCCATTCCGCGCACAACGTCGAGCGCCTGCGTGCCGATTGAACCGGTGGAACCGAGTATGGCAATATTACGCCTTTTTTTGAAATTTTCCATATCAATCATAATAAAATAATCCTTAAATTCCGCGCTATCTGAGAACAGGAAGCACATAGTTTAACATATAGAAAGTCGGACAGACAAACAGAACGCTGTCGAATCTGTCCAGCACTCCGCCGTGACCGGGGAGCAGCGTGCCGAAATCCTTGATGCCGTACTGACGCTTGACGGTTGAGAATGAAATATCGCCGAACATAGACATAAGGATGCATATTGCGGTGATAATCGTCATATTGAGATAATTGATACCGCCGGGTCTGTAACCGAGCAGATCGGCATAAATATATGCGGAGCCGAGTGAAATAATCATTGAAATGACAAATCCGCCCACCGCGCCTTCGACGGTCTTTTTAGGACTGAGCACGGGAGCCATCTTGTGTTTGCCGAACGCTCTGCCGATGAAATACGCTCCGGCGTCGGCGTACCATGCGACGCCGAGACAAAACAGCACCAGCAGGATACCGCCGGCGGTATTGCTGCCGAGCGAATGCGCGATGAATTCCACCACCATAAACGGCAGCGCGACGAACATTGTGAGAATCATAGAAGTGCAGACCGTCTCAATCCGGAGCACGGAATGCATTTTGAGCAGTATTCCGAACATCGCAAAGAGGAATATCATTGAAGCGAACATGATAAAGCCGAACATCTGAACCTTATCGGAGATATAAGGAGCGAGCAGAACCGCGGCGCCGTACACAAAGCAAGGGATGTAGGTTATCTTGACCTTGTCGGCGCCGGCAGTCTTGAGCGCCTCATGAATACCGACGAGGCAGAGAAAGAGCAGCACGACAGTCAGCACAAACGGATAATAAACCGACGCGAAAAGAGCGGAGATAGTAAGCGGCGCGCCCACAGCGGCGGTCAGAATTCTGGTTTTCATACTATCACACACCCCCGAAGCGGCGATTGCGCCTTGAATACTCATCGAGCGCGCGCTCAAAGTCCTCGGTGGAGAAATCGGGCCAGAGTATCTCGTCCATAAAGACATACTCAGAATACGCCGACTGCCAGAGAAGGAAGTTGGAGGTGCGGTATTCGCCGCTCGGACGGATAATCAGATCGGGGTCAGGCTGACCGAAGGTGTACAAATGATCGGAAATCACATCGGGGTTAATGTCATCGGACTTGATTTTGCCCTCGGCGACCTCGGAGGAAATCCGCCTGACAGCCCTGACGATCTCATCCCTGCCGCCGTAATTCATAGCGATATTGAGCCTCATGCCGGTCTTGTCGGAGGAGATGGCCTCGGTTTCATGAATAAGCTGCTGGAGCTTGGGGCTGAAGGCAGTCACATCGCCGATGAAGATGGTGCGGATATTCTCCTCGCTGAAATCGCGGAGAGCCTCAATGAGGTAATCGTAAAAAATATCCATCAGCGCGTCGATTTCTTCTTTTGGGCGTCTCCAGTTCTCGGTGGAGAAGGCGTAGACCGTCAGATTTTTAATACCAATGCTGTTGGCGTAGCGGGTAATTTTTTTGAATGTGGCAGCGCCGACCTTGTGCCCCGCCTGTCTGGGCAGACCTCTTTTTTTTGCCCATCTTCCGTTGCCGTCCATTATAATGCCCACATGGGTCGGCAGTATTCTTTGGGAACGGTCAATCTTTTCTTCGGTTTGTTTTTTCTTGAATAACACGGCTTGTCTCTCTTTTTCAATATATTTTTTCTCAGTAGCAACGCCCGCGTCCGGAAAAAATCATGACACGGTGAATGGCGGAAGCGCACCGTTCAACGTAAGCCGATGCGTGCGCACAGTCTGAGGAAGCGCTGACAAAGCCGGATTCCACGAATCCCCGCGGCGCAAATCGCCGGAAAAGCCATCAATCAGCGCATTCCCGAATCAAGACACACGGATACCGCCCGACAGAACAATTACATATCCATAATCTCCTTGGATTTTTCCGAAGCCATAGAGTCTATCTGCTTGCAATACTTGTCGGTAGCATCCTGAATCTTCTTTTCGCCCTGTTTGAGGTCGTCCTCGGTAATCTCGGAATTTTTCTTCATAGCCTTGAGTTTTTCCACTGCGTCACGGCGGATAGAGCGGATAGCGACCTTGCTTTCCTCGCCCATTTTGCTGACGTCCTTGCAAAGCGCCTTGCGGCGTTCCTCAGTGAGCGGAGGAAATACGAGGCGGATAACCTTGCCGTCGCTCTGGGGATTGATGCCGATGTCGGCTTCATTGATAGCTCTTTCAATCGCCTTGACAGACTTCATGTCCCACGGCTCGATGAGAAGCAGTCTTGCCTCGGGGACGCTCACGGCGGCAATCTGGTTGATAGGGGTGGGAACGCCGTAATAATCCACATTCACCTTTGAGATAATGGCGGGATTGGCTCTGCCCGCGCGGAGGGTCTTGAATTCCTCGGAAAGCACGTCGAGAGTTTTTTCCATCTTGATTTTCATATCGTCAATTGTCTTTTTCATAACATAATACCTTCTTTTAAAAAATCTGTTCTGTATTCAGGTCAGCGGTTTGGAAATTACGGAGTAACGAGCGTGCCGACGTTTTCGCCCTGCATGGCGCGGACCATATCGTCGGGATTTTCAAGGTTGTAGACCTGAATGGGAATCTTGTTTTCACGGCACATAGCGGCGGCAGTGCTGTCCATCACCTGCAGGTTTCTGATAAGCACCTCTTCAAATGAAATGGTGTCGAATTTCACAGCATCGGGATTCTTTTTGGGATCGCTGTCGTAAACACCGTCCACCATAGTCGCCTTGAAGATGACCTCAGCCTCGATTTCAGCGGCTCTCAGAGCTGCCGCGAGGTCGGTGGAACAGAAGGGATTGCCAGTGCCGCAGCCGAAGACCAATATTCTGCCCTTTTCCAGATGGCGCACAGCGCGGTTGCGGATGTAGGGTTCCGCGACAGTATCCATCTGAATAGCGGTCTGGACTCTGACGTCACAGCCGAGCTGTTCGAGCATATCACCCACAGCGAGTGCGTTCATCAGGGTAGCGAGCATACCGATGTGATCGGCGCGCGTCCTGTCCATACCCTCGGAGCTTCTGCCGCGCCAGAAATTGCCGCCGCCCACGACGATACCTATCTGCACGCCCATATCGGCGCACTTCTTGACGGAAGTGCAGATCTTGCGGATAACCTCGTCATTCAGACCGAAATGCTTGTCTCCTGCCAGAGCCTCGCCGCTCAGCTTGAGCAGCACACGGGAATATTTAGCCTGCATAATGATCATGCCTTTCTTACGTTAATCATCCGCACAAAAACATGCGGACATAAAATTTCTTCAATTTATTTTACACAATTTACTCTAAAATGTAAATACTGAGCGCCCATTTTTATTAATTATTTTACAATTAACACAAAAAACAGACCGGAGAACCCAGCCCGAACGGCGAATTCTCCGGTTGATTAATGAATAATTATTGGATAAAAATCCCTCGGCACGCGTGCGACGCTTACTCAGCGGCGTCAGAGCTGAAATCGAAGGTTTCGAGGACGCTGGTGGTGCCGTCCGCGCCGTCATAGACCACAACGACGGAGTAATGAGATTCGGGATTCTCAGTGACCGGCGTAATCTCGCAAAGCATACAGTAATTGATGCCTGCCACCACCTGCGTACCAAGCAGCGCAACGGGCGAGAAAGAGCCTTTGGCGCTTTTTTCGGTAGCCTTTTTTAGCACGTCGATGGATTCCTTGGTCAGCTCGGGAGATTTTGGAGCGCTCCAGCCGCCGTCGAGTTCCTCGTCTGTCACCATGACCTTAGCCTCGGAATTGAGCACCTCGATAACGGACGCATTGCCTTCGAGGTCCTCATAAACCGTGACAATGGCATATGTGGATTCCGCGTCGGGCACGACGGGAGTCATTTTGCAGAGAATGCGGTGATTGGTTCCGGCAACGACCTGACTGCCGATATAGGCTACAGGCTCGTAGGTGGCGCCGGTCATCTCGGCTGTCGCCTTTTCCAATACTGCCTTGACCTCATCGGTAACCACGGGAGAATCGGAATTTTCCCAGCCACCGGTGAGTCCTCCGACGTCCTCGGAAGAAGTGTCATTCTTACCTTTTCCGCAAGCTGCGAGTGAAATACCGAGCATTGCGGCGAGAAGTAACGCGAGAATTTTCTTCATGGAAATCAGTCTCCTTTGTAATGATTTTTCAGCCAATTACAAAATGTCTTACTTCCTGCCCTTGCTGAAGGAAGCGACCTTATTGAGAGCGAGCTTCTTGTCGCGGTACTCGCGCCATGTCACCCACAGAGAATTGGAGATGAACATGGAGGAATACGCGCCGGCGATAACGCCTGCCATCATAGGAACGGCAAATGTGATAATTGATCTGATATCGTAGATATAAGCGACAATAACGATGGTCAGCACAGCCGCCAGAAGAGTGATGTTGGTGTTGATGGTTCTGCCGAGGGTCTCATTGAGACTGCGGTTGGCAAGCTCGGCATATGTCGCCTTATCGCCCATAATAGAGCGGTTCTCACGGATTCTGTCGTAGATGATAATGGTGGAGTTGATGGAGTAACCGATAATCGTCAGCAGCACGGCGATGAAATTGTCGTCGATGGAGAAGCCGAGGATTACGAATGTGAAGTAAACGATGAGGCAGTCGTGGACAATGGCAATGATCGCCGTAACGCCTGCCGACATGCCGCCGATCTTCTTGAATCTGAGAGCGACATAGATGATCATGAATATCGCCGCCAGAATGACAGCCACAAGGCACTTGCCGAAGAATTCGCCGCCGGTGGTCGCGTCCACCGAGTTGGATTCGAGCAGTGAGAAATTCACCTTGGGATACTGCTCGGTCAGCTTCTGAGCGACCTGTTCGCCGGCGTCCTCGGCGATGGTTTTCTTACCGCTCATGGAGACGGTGACGGTATTCTTGACGCCGCCCTCGGAGGTTGCGCTCTGGGCGATGGAGATGGTGGAATCCTTGCCGGTTACCTCTTTGACGGCAGCCGCGACCTGAGCCTTGTCGAGCTTCATATAGTCGCTTGCCGAAACGTCGGAAGCCGAAACGGACTTATCGAGGGCGTATGAATATTTCAGCATAGCGCCGCCGGTGAATTTGATGTCCAGCTTAACGCCGC
This sequence comes from uncultured Eubacteriales bacterium, assembly GCA_900321515.1. GTDB lineage: Bacteria > Bacillota > Clostridia > Oscillospirales > Acutalibacteraceae > RUG762. The sequence continues at coordinate 8,593 of ONWI01000080.1, forward strand.
GGAAAAGATTGAAGATTACGCCTAAAGCAATCACACAGAGGGCGAAAAGAAGGAATTTTTTGCGATTTTCAAGAAACTTGAATTCTTTTCTGTCAACATAGCTTTTAACCATTAGTTCTGAGACGCCTCCTTTGATGCATTAGCGCGAACCGCGGCAAGCTCCTGCTTTTTCTTTTCGCTGTAGTCGCCGTAGATAACTCTGCGGCGAAGGAATTTGAAACCGGAGAGGGAGCTTATCATAATTCTGGAGGCAGCCACGCCCATGATGAAGTTCAGCACAACGCCGACAAGCAGGGTGTAGCCGAAGGAATAAATCGCGCCGGTGGTGGAAGGACCGAACATCCAGAGGAAGGGATAGAGCAGCGTGCTCCACACCGTGTCGGGAGGTCCGAATACGCCCATGAGAATGACCGAAACGATAATATTGGTGATATTGCTGTCGAAGATAGCGGAGAAGCTGTTGGACGAACCGGCTTTGATAGCGCCGTCGAGGGTCTTGCCCTTGCGAAGCTCCTCGCGGATGCGCTCGGCGGTGATGATATTGGCGTCAACGCCCATACCGACCGAGAGAATGATACCCGCGATACCAGGCAGCGTCAGGGTGAAGCTGTCGAACGCGGCAAAATATCCCGAAACCGCGGCAATTGTACCCGCGACCTGACCCAGCAGGCAGATGCATGCGACAAAGCCGGGCAGCCTGTAATAGAATATCATGAATACGCAGATAAGGCTGAATGCGATGATACCGGCAATGAGCATGGCGGTCAGTGCGTCGGAACCGAGAGTCGGGTCAACAGAAGAATAATCTATGGTAACCAGCTTGAATGGCAGAGCGCCGGCGTTGATCTTGTCGGCGAGATCCTTGGCGGAAGCCGCGTCGAAGTTGCCGGTGATCTGGGCGCTGCCCTCAGAGATGATGCTGTTGACCGTTGGAGCGGATATGCACTGATCGTCCATCCAGATGGAGATCTGCTGATTGAGATACTTCTCAGTGCCGGCGGCGAATTTTTCCGTACCGGTCTGGGTTTCGCCCTCAGCCGCCTTGCTTGTGAGTTTGAGATTGACGCCGATTTCGTTCTTGTCGCCGATAACGCCGCTTTCGGCCTTTTCGACGTCCTTGCCCTCGATAACGATATCGACAGGCTCGCCGTTTGAATCGGTGACTTTTTTGGTGCCGTCCTCATTGTACTCGATGACGATGCCGGAGGGCTGACCTCCGATAAAGAGCAGCTCCGCGCTCTGCGAAAGGCTCTTGATAGTACCCGCCACGTTCTGAGAATCGTTATCCTTCCAGGGGAAACTGACCAGCAGACGGTCGTTGTCCTTATCGGCGTACAGTTCATAGTCCGTAACGCCGGAGGAGACAAGACGTATCTCAAGGATCGACTTTGCGCTGTCGATCTGATTATCGGTGGCGTCGATATTCGCCTCGGGGCCAAAGATGACGTTCACGCCGCCCTGAATATCGGTACCCCATCTGATATCCTTTGCGCCGCGGATTATTGTATCCTGCAGGTCGCCGTTCTGCTCATACACGCCGAAAAACGAGGTATAAGCCAGAGCGAAGATCAGCAGGGCAACCACAAAAAACCACGGCTTGCCAACACGCTTCATTTTATTTCCTCCTTGACTTTTGAATTGCTTATCCGCCCGTAAGCGAACCGTGCACATAAGCAAACAGTCCGTTATCACACCGATGATAACGGACGTAACAAAACATATTATAAAATCATTAAACCGATATGTCAACAATTTTAA
>ONWI01000271.1 GCA_900321515.1 uncultured Eubacteriales bacterium
CGGAAAAAGCATTCTTTTACTCAGATACATTGACGGCGTGAGATTTGAAGATATTCCCGACAGGCTGTATATTTCATATGCGACTATGTGGCGCAAGTACAACAGGACAATCGAAGAAATTGTACGAAAATCAAAAAATGATAGTGAATGATAGTGGAAGATGTGCTAAAATACTATCATGGGATTCAAGCGCAGAGAGCTTGTGATCCGGTTATTGATTATTATTGACTATAACGGTTTAATGCCTTTCTGCTAATCTTATACTCTGGGCGGCGGGTTTTGACCTTCATTCTGAGTTTGTCCGGAATAAAGGGATTTTACCGCCGTCCACTCCATCCTTTTTTGACTGCGACGGGATTGAAATTCTTGCTTCCCTCCTATTGATATTTTTCAACACAGCCAGACGCCCCGACGTTCCTCTGCAACAGAAACCGTCGGAGCATCTGGTTTGTGCTTTTTTTCACCTATATGAGGGGGGGAGGTCCCCCCTTCGAGTAAATCCGTACTACGGAGCGTTGACACTGCTCATTTTTCTCTATGAAAGGGGGGATTTTGATGGAGTATGGGTTGGGGTATCTGAGGAGGAAGCTCGCGGCGAAACGGTCGCGGGTGCTTACTCGGTATCGCTATTATGACATGAAAAATCAGGTGCAGGAGGTCAGGGGCGTTATTCCGGAGCAGTTCAAGGGAATGACGTATGCTTTGGGCTGGTGCGCGAAGGCGGTGGACGTGCTGTCTGATCGGCTGATGTTTGACGGGTTCGATCATGACGACTTCCTTCTGAATGAAATCTTCCGGCTCAACAACAGTGACATTCTCTTTGGTTCCGCCAATCTCTCCGCTCTGATCGCGTCCTGCTCCTTCCTCTACATTGGCAGGAATGCTGACGGGTATCCGGCAATTCAGGTGATTGACGGCGGGAGCGCTACCGGCATTATTGATCCGGTGACTTACATGCTTTCGGAAGGCTATGCCGTCCTTCGCCGCGACGAGAACGACAAGCCTACTCTGGAGGCTTATTTCCGCCCTGGGAAAACCGAATATTACGAGAACGGGAAGCTCGTGGACGTGCTTACGCACAAGGCGCCTTTCGCGCTGCTGGTTCCGGTGATCTACCGCCCTGACGCGAAACGGCCTTTCGGGCATTCGAGGATTTCTCGCGCCTGCATGGCGGTCGTCCAGGGCGTGATCCGCACGATGAGGCGGGCGGAGGTGTCCGCGGAATTCTATTCCTTCCCGCAGCGGTATGTCCTCGGTCTGAGCGAGGACGCGGCGCCTATTATCGGAGACGACAAGGTGAAGGCGGTTATGTCCGCTTTTCTCGATTTCCGGCAGGACGACAAAGGCGGTCACCCTGTCGTCGGGCAGTTCGACCAACAGAGCATGGCGCCCTTCACCGAACAGCTTCGCATGTTCGCTTCGGTGTTTGCCGGGGAAACGGGGCTGACGCCTGACGATCTCGGTTTTTCGACCGACAATCCCGCAAGCAGCGACGCGATAAGGTCCTCTCATGAGGATTTGCGCCTCACGGCTCGGAGAGCACAGCGCACCTTCGGCGTCGGTTATCTGAACGCGGGGTATCTGGCGGCGTGTGTCCGTGACGATTATGCCTATCAGCGAAAGGCTTTTGCCAACACCCGTCTGCTCTGGCTGCCGATTTTTGAGCCTGACGCGGCGGGGCTCGCTTCGATCGGCGACGCTATCCTCAAAATCAATCAGGCTTCCGAGGGATTCCTCGGCGCAAAGAACATTAGGACACTGACCGGCTTGGAGAGTGACGCGCAATGACGCTTCAGGACCTTGACGCCGCCTTCCGCGCGCGGGTGGCAAAGGACAAAAAGCTCGCCGCGATCCGGCGGAAGATCAAAGACGGAAAGGCAACATTCAAGGACACTGCCGCCTACAGCGAGCGGGTTTCCAACCTGCTCGGCGAAACACTGAGCGGGTACATCGAGGAGATTCCCGTGAGCGAGCGGGCTAAAGTCTGCGAGTGGCTGCTGCGGAACCAGTACGAGGACACCAACGAGAAGCTTGCAAGCGTCCAGAGGGCGCTTGACGAAGCCGACAACATACGGCTCGCGCCGCAGAAGCCGCCCTTCCCCGCGGAAAGGGTGAGCAAGGTGTCCGGCGCGCTGACGGACGTCACGGCGGCGGCGGACGTGATCCGGCGCAGAGCCAACGCGCCGGTGGCGAATGTCTCCAAGTCCTTCCACGATGATTACATGAAGCGCAACGCCGAATTCAGAAGCGGGGCGGGGCTGCAATGCTATATCAACCGCGAGGCGGCTTCCGGCTGCTGCTCCTGGTGCAGCGAGATTGCGGGGCGGTATGAGTACGGCGATGAGCCGCACGACGTCTACCGTCGGCATGACAACTGCTCCTGTACGACGACCTACGAGAACGGGCGAATGCGGCAGGACGTATGGAGCAAAAAGCAATGGGAAGCGCCGGAACCTGACGCGGGGGCAGAGCCGCCCACCGTCTTCGACGCGGAGACAAGACCGGCGGGATTTCAGCCCGCAATCCTTACCAAGGAAAACAGACCGGCGGGGTTTGAGCCGAAGGTGTTGACAGGCGGAATTTTTCAAAATGCAACTGCGGACGGCGGAAAAGCCTTGCAAAATGCGGCTGACAGTGGTAAAATAAAAATAGAGAAACAAGCGATCAGGGACGCATTCCAATTATCGAAGTCTTCGGATGAACTTGTAGACTCTATTATTCAAAACCATGTCGGATTGGCGGGGTATACACCGGCAGAGATGAAAAAAATGCTGGAAGAGCTTGGTTATGAGGTCAGACCACTGGGAAAACAGTCCCGACTTCACGGTGTTCCTTTTGAAGAGGGCGGCGGTTATCGTACCGCTTTCTACGGTGATGGGTATTTTCAGTATCATCCAGAGGATAAGAG
>ONWI01000211.1 GCA_900321515.1 uncultured Eubacteriales bacterium
GTAGTTGTTGTAGTTGTAGTGGTTGTCGTCGTTGTCGTTGTGGTTGATGTCGTGGTGGATGCGGTAGTATCGGCGGCTGTGGTCGGCGCCTCGGTGGAAGTCGTTGTCGTCGTCGTGGTTGTGGTCTTTTTCTTTGTAGTGGTAGCTGACGGCTCGGATTCCACCTCTCCCCTGAGCGCGCCCGATTTGCCGAAGTCATATGTCTTGCCGTCTATCTTGACCTTGCCGACGACAAATTCTCCGTTTTTATAATAATAAGTATCTCCGCGGAACTTATACCAGCCGGTGTCGGGATACGAGATCATGCTTATCTTGAACCATTTCTTCCACGGACTGTAATACCGTGTATTCATGGCGGAATACACGACGTTAACCCTTGAATTGCGCATGTCGATCGCCATGTCAACGCCGTCCTTGTTCTTGCCCACATATACGCCCGCGTGCCCCTGGCACCACAGTCCCAGCCCGTGAATGCGCGGCATGTCGCTCGTGCTGCCGTTGACTGAGGACGCGTCGAGCAGAGCCTTCGCGCCGCCGCCCTTGCCGTTGCAGTAGGAACGTATCAGGCCCGAACAGTCCACCCTGCCCGCGCTCGAACCGCCGTAGCAGTACGTCCAGCCCTCATTGTATGCCCTGAACGCCCATTCAGCCATGCCGATGCCGGTCTTGCCCTTGATCTTGGCGGCGGAAACCGGCTCCGCGGCAAACGAAACAAACAGCGTCAGCGTGACGGCAAATGCAATCACCCGCGCGGCTGCCATCTTAAACTTCATTATATCACAAACAGCCCTTTCTTAGAGCCTTTTCAGCATCTCCGCGTGGACAGATGCGTCGGCAGGCTCTTAATTCCTGATTCCGCAGCTTGCTGCGAGATTGAAAATATCCGTCTCGAATATCTCGAACATGGCGGTTATCTCGGAAATATCGGTAAGCGTCATCATCGAATCGAATTCAGACTGGTCGTCCGATTGATATGCGGAAAAATCAGGCGATAAAAATGTGACGGTGTGCTTCTCCTCCCCGCTCTTGACCGTGACGTTGATGAGCTTCTGCGATGATATCGCCAGCGAAAGCGAATCGTACCGTGAATTATCATTTTCAGGCATGTAGCTGATTATCGTCAGCTCGCCGAGAGCGCCGCCGGAAAACTGGAATATCGACATCTCCGGATCCACCTGCTTGCAGAGCGAAAGATCGTATGAATATCCCTCCACAGGCACATATCCGTACGCCTCAAACGCGGTCTTATGCTCGTCATAGCTGCGAAGGAGAATTCTTCTCAGCGAGAACGCCTCAGGCTCAGTCTGCACGTCAGCCGCCTGAGCGGAGGTCTTGTCATCGGAACCGAATTTCTCACGGAATCTGTTGACAGTGAAGGAAATCAGCAGCATTATTATCAGAATACCCACAGCGGGCATAAGAATTTTATCAAAGAGCCTGTTCATCCGCTCTACCCTGTCAATGCCCTTCTTTTCCTTCTCGGTGTAATCCAAACGCTCACCCCGTTAGAATAATCTTAACTTAATTATTATACATCATTATCCGTAAATTTCTATGATAATAATGTAAAAAAAATTTAATATTTGTCTGTGGATAATGTATGACGCTGGCTGGAAAGCACGTTCAGCAGCCTTTCGGCAGCTTTTGAAACGTCGGAAGGCTTTGAGTATCTTTTCCGGCGGTCGAAGCGGCACATTGTAAGCATCAGATGATTCACATCGCCGTCAATGCCGGTCAAGGGCGGTATTTCTTCACCGCCGAGCCGCCTGTCAATCGCGCGGTACACGTCCTCCCCGGTCATCTCACCGCACGGGAGGGCGCAAAACGGCAGTCTGCCGCCGCTCAGCAGCTTATACATGACCACGCCGAGCGAATAAATATCCGAGCGTATGTCGCAGGGCTCCCCGCGGAAGCTCTCGGGAGGGCAATATCCCTCGCTGCCATACACAGGCGTCTCGCCCGAAACGCAGACGCTTCCGAGGTCGCCGAGCAGCCATTTCTGACCGTCGTAGAAAATATTGGAAGGCTTCACGTCGCCGTGAACCAGCCCTTTCCCCCGCAGACCGTCAAGGGCGCGGCAAATGTCGCGGCACAATGCGAGAACGCCGCGCGGGTCATTGACACTGAATTCATCAAGACAGCGCAGTCTGTCAAACAGCAGGAATATCCGATAATCAACGCCGGCAGCGTCCGTAATAACACTGTACCCCAGCAGCCGCACAAAATACCCGCAGTTGCGCAATAACATTCCGGCTTCGATTTCCCTCATAGCGGTCTTCCAGACAGCGCCGTCCCTCTGGCAGGAGTAGCACTTTATGACAAAAGCCGAATCTCCGCCGCCTTGCAATGAATGAGCGGAAAAGATCCGGCTGTCCGAGCCCTGATAGATAATATCGTCCGCGCGGAAGGCGGCGCCGTTTATCACGACGTCGCCCCCGCAAGAAAACAGATTGAAGCCGCCGAATGAATTATCGTTTGTCATTTTTCACACTGCGCAGGACCGTCGCGCTGATAAAGCAGAATACAATAATCGTCAGCACCATAACGCCCCACGCGAGCAGCAGATTCTTGACCGAATGGGCATAGAGTGAATTCTTGTTGAGTTCATACGCCTGGAGCAGCATATCCTTGGACTTGTACTTGAGAGAGAGACCGTTCCACAGCACGCCGTTAAGATTAGCCGTATTGCTGAAAGCCTGCATACCCCAGCGGCTGACGCATATCCATGAAAGCACCTCGGTAACGCCTTCCAGCTTGAAGAGAATACCGGAGAAGAGAAGCTGCGGAATGAGGATAATAGGCGCGAAGACCATCGCGCGGTCGGTGTTCTTGACAAGCGAGGAAACCAGCAGACCCAGCGAGGAAGCCGAAACCGTGATAAGGACGAGGGTTATCATCATCTCAATGGTAGAGTTGGCGAAGATAACGCCCTTGTCGGGCTTGCCAATCGTATAGACGAACACGGTGAGCATGAGTCCGCACTGAAGGACAGCCAGCAGAGTCTGAACCGCCAGCTTGGAGCAGATATACGAACTCAGCTTGACATCCGACATATATTCACGCCGGACGATATTGCGTTCCTTGCAGACCTCCTGGATGGAATTCATCAGACCCACCCAGATGCCGGCGCACGAGAGACAGAAGAGCATTGACTGCGCGTCAAAATACGACTTGAAGGTATTCTCGACCGTTACGAACGAGAAAAGATAGGCGATCAGCGGTCCCTGCAGCAGGAAGAAGAGCAGGCGCATCTTGTCGTTCCAGATGAGATTGATGTATCTCTGTGAAAGGACGTTGAACTGATGCAGGAAGGACTTGTGATTTTCCTTTTTGAGCTTCTTTTTGCGTTCCTTTTTCTGCTCAGAGGTGAGCGGAGGCGTTTTCAACTCGCCGATAGTCTGAACCTTGTTGTAAGGCGAGGCGTTGAATTTTTCCTCCCAGCCCTTCGGATCCTCCTCCACCATAGTATAAGCGTCGGTGAGGTCCTGGTTCTTGGGTATGCCGAAGAACGAACGCGCGTCGGCGGGATTGCCGCAGAAGGCGACATATCCGCCCGCTCCGAGGAAAATCAGCTTGTCGCAAAGGTGTATGTTATTGGTATTGTGCGTAATCATAATGACGGTCTTGCCCTCGTCGCTCATACGCTTGAGCGTATGCATAAGCGTGCGCTCGGTTCCGGGGTCAAGACCCGAAGACGGCTCGTCGAGGAAGAAAAGTCCCGGGTCGCTCATAAGCTCCACGGCAATGGAGGCGCGCTTCTTCTGACCGCCGGAGAGCTTGCGGATAAGCTTGTTCTTGTGCTTGGTAAGCTCCACTGTGCGCAGCACTTCCGCGACGCGGGCTTCGCGCTCCGCGCGCGTGGTGTTTTCGGGCAGGCGCAGCTTGGCGACATAGCGAAGCATGCTTATGAGGGTGAGATTTTCGTGAACAATATCCTGCTGCGGGACGTAACCTATATTATACTTGAGTTCGTCGTAATTCTCATAGAGATCGCGGCGGTTGACAAGGACCTTGCCGGTGGAAGGCTTGTCAAAGCCGTTGATGCAGTTCATGAGGGTGGATTTGCCGCAGCCGGAGCCGCCGACGATCGCCACAAAATCGCCGGGAAGAATCAGCATACTGGTGTCGTCGAGAATCTTCTTGTCCTTGCCCATAGCCTGACGGACAAATTTTGAAATATTCACCAGCTCGATGGAAAGACCGGATTTCTCCTGTTTATAGTAGATATAGCCCTTGGAATAGGAGAATTTCGTATTGCCAATAACAAATACGTCCTCGTCCTTGAGATAGTATCTTTCGCCTTCCATGACTTCGCTGTTAATGAGGATGTCGCGGAGCTCGCCCTGATTGTACAGAACGTAGGAAGTCACGCCCTCAATGCGGATTTCCGCAGCGTGATCCTCCATTTTCTGGTCGTCAACGGAGATATCGCAGCCGCGGTCTCTGCCGATTGTGGTCACGTCCTTGGAAAGCTGCACGCTGTTCCAGTCCGCGCCGGAATTCTTGTCGGAAAAGACCATGCTGATTCCGCTGTAGCAGGACTGCTCCATATCGTCAATGCGTATGGAATCGCCGTCCTTAAGCTCCACCTGGGTCACACGCTTGCCGTTGACATAAATGCCATTGGTGCTGTTGTCGTCCGAGATGTAGCAGCGGCCGTCGCTTATGGTGAAGTGACCGTGTCTGCGCGATACAATATCGGACGCAATCATAATGTCGTTGGTGTCGTCACGGCCGAAGGAGACGGTCTCCTTGCCGAACGCCATAAGGTTGTACTCGTCCGGCACATGGCTGTAGTCAAAAATCGTGACCGAACATCCGCTGCTGCCGTCAATATCCGCTGCCGCGGAAGTATCCGGATTCATATTGATAAGGTTGTTTTCCAAGCTCTCATTCCTCCGTAAATAAAATATTATAATATCACGAATGAATATTATCCGCGATATTTTTCAAGCACTTTTTGACCTCATCGATTTTTCCCGCGTTGATCGCCCCGAATATATCGAGAGCGAACGCCCTGGGCGCAAGGACCGAGGCATTTTCCAGCGCCTTGAAGCCGCGGCAGGAGCGCTCGAAGCACGATCTGTGATGAGCGTGAAGCGCGCGGGCATACCGGGAAAGACCGGCGGCGGCAAATCTGATCAGAGCGACCTCGCACGGCGTTTCGCCGCGTGCCACGATCACGGTGCCGGAGCAGGAACTTTTCTGCTTGCCTCCTCCCCTGCGCAGCCAGAAGTCAGATTCTCTGAGAATCTCCCTGATATCGTCAAGAGCAGCCTCAGCCTGAGCGAGTCTGCGTGGAATCTCATCAAATGAACGCAGCAGCTCATCGGCGTAGATTTCATCGGCGGAATCCCAGCCGTTTCCGTCGCAGATAGCGATAAGCGCGCCAAGCTCGTATTTGCCGTTTGCGAGAGCGAGACAGCCGCTTCCGCCGGTTCCGAAGACAGAAGAAGTCCCCAGAGAGATAAGCGAATAGTCCCCGAAGCAGCCGCATTCCCTGTGATCCCATAAACAGCCGAAGCCGTTGCCGCAGTCCTCGATAAGGATAATACCCATGCGGTCGCAAAGTTCCTTAATAGCGCCGAGGGAACAGGGCATCCCCAGGAAATGTTCGGCAATAACAGCGCGAGGGTAGAGCTTATCCTCATTCACGGTCTGTCTGACCGCCTCGGAAAGAGCCCTGTGATCAATCACAAAGCTGTCCGCCGTGACATCACAGAATACCGGCACAGCGCCGCAAGCGATAACCGCCCTGACAATATAACCCGGAGCCAGCGCGGATAAATAAACGCAGTCCTTAGCCCCAAGCTGAATAGCTTCAAAGAGAGCGGTAATGCCCTCCCCCCTGCCGGAAAAGGACAAACATTCGGCAGCTCCGAGCCTATTTTTGATTTTGCCGCAAAACGACTCGATTTTAGTCACATTATTTCCGGTCATAAACAACGCCACTCCCAAAATAAATAAATCAAAAAAACAAACGCGTACCGGGCGTCAGTTCAAATCCCGAAATATCCGCAAAGCCGTGAACCCCCGCAAGGCAAGGCTCAGCGGCAGACACGAACCTAAATACCATTTAATTATATCATAAGATGAAAAAAAATCAACAACAAACTTCCGAAATTTAGGACAAATTTAAGGAAAAATCGTGAAAACCGGATAATTGGGACAATTAAAAAAACATCCGTTAAAAGCGATTGGTCAGATTTCAAAGTAAACGCAACAACATGAAAAAGCAGCTGTGTGAAATTAGCCGTTAAGCAAAGAAGGCTTTAAAATCATTTTTTCAGGCGGGATAATCTGCTGTCTAAGTA
>ONWI01000058.1 GCA_900321515.1 uncultured Eubacteriales bacterium
ACTTTGTGTATTAACGAGGATTTGGGCAAAATATGGCGGAAAGAGATGCCAGCTGCCAAAGGCAGCGTGCCAGACGTGCGTGGAGAGATGCTGAACAGGCTCTAATTCCTCACTCAATGAATTTGGAACGCCTCGCGGACCTCTGACCGCAAAGATTCCATACTCATCCTTTAATTTCTGAAATGAAATCTGTCCGGCGCAGCTCTGTACTTCTTCTTAACGTATTTATGACCTCATGTAATTATGGTAACACATCAATATGTAAATTACAAGAATGAAAACAACCGGCAACTCATTTCGGATGAATCGCCGGTTGTTCAGGTTATTTACATGCCTTTCAGTTTGAATGTTTTTTCAACGGTGCTATTCGCACGCTCGGACTGCTTGCTTTGACTGGAAAGTCAGCCGGTAATCTTCGCGTTTTTGCAGTGTTCCTTCAAAAAATTCTCCACAAAGTCAAAATCCACATTCTCGGCGTAGACCTGATTTTTGTCAAGTTTCTGATTGACGTGAATGGTGTTCCATCTTCTGCGTATTTTGAGAACCGCCACGTTTTTCAGTTCCGTTGTCATAGTGCTGCCTGCGGAAGTATTCAGGCCGATGCCTGCGATAGTCGGGTTTCCGGATACCGCGCCGACAAATGCCGTGACCCATCCGAGTGCCTGTGCCTTTTTGAACTGTTTCGGCATTTGTATATGGCGGACGTATTCGTCGGTCATCTCGAAAAGCACCTGGTATTTCCAGCCGTACATTGCCGCCAGGATAAAATAGGCGATGATGCTGAGACAAAGCATTATCCCGGTTAATATGATGAACAGCACTCCAAGTCCCTTCCAGTCGTCCGCGCTTTGATAATTGCCCTCGAACAGACCTATCAGGACAACAAACGCCATCACTGTGCCTACTGAAATACCCAATACCTTCCAGACCGTAATAATGATCGTGGGGTTTTTCAGCATACTGAATTCATATGTCCATCGGTAAACGCCGTCAGGACATAGCCAGATGTTCTCGGTTACTTTTTCACCCTGAAGCGTTTTGTTTGGTTTACTCATTTTGTATCACTCTCCTACAATATTGGTTTCTAAGCCGATTGCAAAAGTTGGAAAATGGCGGAGAATTCAGGCTTTGGCGTCTTGAAGCGGGGGCTTTACCACATAATGTCAGCCAAGCGCTTTTTTTCTTTTACAATCGCCTTTCATGATGTTTGATTGAGCCGGAATTAAGCATAATCGGGGATTCCGGACAGGCTCTATTGGCTAAAAAGATCTCCGAGGAAAAATCTCTTGACCGATTTCAGGCACCAAAGGACAAACTTCACAGGCGTCTCGAAGGAGCGCTTTTCGTCATGCCAATCGCAGAGCCTTCTGTATTTCTCGAATATCCGCGCCTGAATGGGCGTTATGCCATAGAACGTCCACATATCGTGTCCGGAATAGTGACATATCTTCATATTGTGAAGCGCGAACTTCACTTCTTCGGCTGTGTAGGGAAGATGACTGATATTTCTCACCAGTTTGGGAATGTCGCTGTCGCAGATCATCCACATCATGTTGTACGTAAGCGGAATAATCAGTATGTCATCCCACATTACGGCGCTGATTGCGTCCTGATCGGGATATTGCAGCGCTTCCCTGTAAGTGCGTATGTATTCGATTATCCTGTTGACGGCGTTTCGCGCAATCAGTGCGGGAAGATCGATCACAAGCACACCCGAATTGATATAGACGCTTTCCACCGGCATTCCCAAAGCATCCTTCCGGTGATCCTCATCCGCGTCGGCGACAGCGGCTAAGCATTTGCCCTGCATGTCCATGTTAAAAAGCTCTGTCACGGGCTTATCCATTAATGTATCGCAATCCATATATATCACACGGCTTACATCAGGACATATTTTCAGAATATCCGCCGCAAAAAGCCTGCCGTATATCGACCTGTGCCACGGAGAATTCATGCCGCTCGCTATATCGGCTACGCGCCTTGAAATACCGCAAAAATGTATTTCGGCGTTGCAAAATTTCGCAGTCTGAGCTTCCAGTCTTTTTCTGTTTTCAGCGTCAATGCCGCAGTCCATGATAAACAGTCTTACCTTTTCGGCTTCGCCGCACATATTGTGCATGATTGAATAAGTGCATATCCCAAGATTTTTTACATAATTGTTATCCGATACAAGCAGGAAATCGGCTGTCATATTTAATCATTCCCGTGTGAAAGATTTGTTTTACGTTGGATTCATCTGGCGAATAATCAGGCGGCGCCATCCGCGCACATTGAGATACGCCAGCAGGCTCTGACATAGTGAGCCGATAACTGAAACGGTTTCCGGATCCAGAACATGTGTCAAATTGCCCGAATTTATTTAATTTGCAAGCAATATAAACAATTGCTGTGCACTTTTAAGTATATATAATTCAATAGTAATTTGCAATAGGTTCATATATGATTATTTGGTGAGAATCATTCCGCAGAACACAAATTTCGTTGTTATGCAGGCAATGGTCGAAGTCACGCATCAGGCGGTGCAACAAATTCCGACAGGACGATAAAAAGATTATTGGTATTTTCCGCAAATGCTGGGTTACGGATATTATTTCGGATTTATATATACTTTGAAATATGAACAATTTATGAAAAAGATGAAAAATACTCAAATTTTACGAGCAGTCACTTGCAAAGTGGTGACAGATATTGTATATTATTGGTGTATCTAATTTTAGGAGGCTATTTTATATGGCTGTATCAATAAATTGTAAACATATCGCCGGTTTTGTATCGGCAGAGGAGCTCACTGCAATCGCGCCGGAGATTGCCGCTTCGCATAAAACCCTTCATGATAAGACCGGCCTCGGCGCCGATAAGCTCGGCTGGCTGACGCTTCCCACCGATTATGATAAGGAAGAGTTTGCCCGCATCAAGGCTGCCGCAGAAAAGATCAAGAAAAACAGCGACGTCTTTGTCGTCATAGGTATCGGCGGCTCCTATCTGGGGGCAAGGGCCGCCATCGAATTCCTGAAGTCGCCCAATTACAATCTGCTCTGCAAGGATACGCCGCAGATTCTCTTTGCCGGTAACTCCATCAGCTCGACTTCTCTTAACGAGGTCATTGAGCTCTGCGAGGGCAAGGATATTTCCATCAATATGATTTCCAAATCCGGCACCACCACGGAGCCGGCCATTGCGTTCCGTGTGCTGCGTGAAATTCTGGAGAAAAAATACGGTGAGGAAGGCGCGAGAGAGAGAATCTTCTGCACCACCGACAAGGAAAAGGGGACACTGAAAAAGCTTGCCGATGAGAAAGGCTACGAGACGTTTGTTGTTCCGGACGATGTGGGCGGAAGGTTTTCCGTGCTGACCGCGGTGGGTCTGCTGCCGATTGCCGTTGCCGGATGCGATATCGATCAGCTTATGGCGGGCGCGAAGGACGCGCAGGATTCGCTTTGCTCCACCGAGCTTGAGAAGAACCCCGCTTATCAGTACGCTGCCGTGAGAAACATCCTTTACCGCAAGGGCTATTCGACGGAGCTTCTCGTCAGCTATGAGCCTTACTTCCAGCTCATGAACGAGTGGTGGAAGCAGCTCTACGGTGAGAGCGAAGGCAAGGACAACAAGGGTCTGCTGCCCGATTCCGTTATTTTCTCCACTGACCTTCACTCGCTTGGTCAGTATATTCAGGAGGGCAGATGCAACCTCTTTGAGACTGTCATGCAGATAGAGAAGGCGAAGAGCGAAGTGGTGATCGGCACTGAAGAGAGCAATGGCGACGGACTGAACTTCCTGGCCGGCAAGACCATGGACTATATCAATAAGAAGGCATTCCAGGGAACCATCCTCGCACACAACGACGGCGGTGTGCCGAATATGGTGCTTTCGATTCCCGAAGCCAACGAGTTTGAGCTGGGCTGGCTGATTTACTTCTTCGAGAAGGCGTGCGCCATTTCCGGCTACACCCTCGATGTCAATCCGTTTGACCAGCCGGGCGTTGAAGCTTACAAGAAGAATATGTTCGCTCTGCTCGGTAAGCCGGGGTATGAGGCGCAGAAGGAAGCGCTTGAAGCGAGACTCAACGGTTAAGAACTATTAAGCGGCAAGAAATTGTGAAAATGCAATTTACTGATAGAATTATTTTTGGAGGTCATTCAATATGATAACACTTCTCACAGGCAAAAAGGTTCCGGCAAGACCAAGAAGCTCATCGATCTGACACACGAGGCTGTAGTCAGTTCCAAGGGCAACGTCGTCTGCATCGAAAAGGGCGATACGCTCACTTTTGACGTCGATCACAACGCGAGACTCGTCAACATTGAGGGCTACGGCATTTCCGGTTTTGACAGCTTCTACGGCTTTATTAGCGGCCTTTGCGCGGGCAATTACGATATTACCGATATTCTCGTTGATTCCACCCTTAAGATAGGCGGCAGCGATCTCAATCAGCTCACCGGATTCCTTGCCAGAATCAAGATGCTTACTGATTCCGCCAAGGTCAATATCACCTTCTCGGTTTCCTCTGACTCTGCCGATTTCCCGGAGGAGATCTTCAAGCTCGCTGCAGTCAAGTAATTACAAAATTTCAAAAAATCTATTGACAAAGCTGACTTGATTCTTTATAATATATTATCGAGTGTATAATTATATACGAGGTGTATTGTTTTATTATGCCGCTTGAATTAAATGATATATTTGTCACTCC
>ONWI01000022.1 GCA_900321515.1 uncultured Eubacteriales bacterium
ACAACCACCACAACCACCACTACAACAGCAACAACGACAACCACCGCCACGACCACCGCTTCAACAACCTATGCAGCGACAACAACCACAGCGAAAAGAACCACAACCGCGACGAAAGTCAAAGAGCCTGAATCGCTCAACGGTCAGGACATTGTGGATTACGCAAAACAATTCCTCGGCACGCCGTATGTTTACGGCGGCAACAGTCTGACCAAGGGCGTGGACTGTTCCGGATTCACAAAGCTTGTCTACGGGCATTTCGGCATATCTCTTCCCCGCACAGCAGCCTCCCAGCACAAGAAGGGCGGCTTAATCGAATACGACGAACTCCTCCCCGGCGACCTCTGCACCACGGTGTACGATTTCGAAAGCAAATACACCGGACACGCGGCAATCTATATCGGCGACGGTATGGTTATAAACGCCCTGCCGGAAGAGGGCGTTGTCTGCACTCCGCTGTATACCCTTTACGGAGAATACTCATTCCACCGTCTGTTCAACAACACTTACGGACAGTAATCAACCCGGAGGTATCATATAAAAAAGACATGAAAAGCACATACGCAAGCGTTATTTCACTGATACTGCTGATTGGATTTTCGGCTTATTTTTCCGCTACAGAAACAGCCTTTTCCGGCGTGAACAGGATCCGCCTGAAAAACATGGCTTCAGACGGCAACAAAAAGGCTTCCCGCGCTTTGAAACTCACCGAGAATTTCGACAAGCTGCTCTCCACTGTGCTTGTCGGCAATAATATTGTCAATATCGCCGCCTCGTCAATTGCGACGCTGCTTTTCACATCGTTCTTCGGGGACGCGGGCGCGGCGATCTCCACATTGGTAATGACAGTGCTGCTCCTGATATTCAGCGAGATAACGCCCAAGAGCATTGCCAAGGAGGTTCCCGAAAGCTTTGCCATGTTCTCCGCGCCGTTCATTTCGGTATTGCAGACGCTTCTCACACCGATAAACTGGATTTTTACCCAGTGGAAAAAACTCATTGCCAGAATGCTTGGCGTAAAGGGCGGGGGCGCGATTACCGACGACGAACTTATAACAATAGTTGACGAAGCCCAGAATGAGGGCGGCATAGGAGAAAATCAGGGTGAACTTATCCGCTCGGCAATAGAATTCAGTGACCTTGAGGTAGTTCACATTCTCACTCCAAGAGTTGACATTCTCGCCGCGGAAATATCCACCCCTCCGGAAAAATTTGCTTCGCTTTTCAAGAACAACCATTTCTCCCGCATCCCCGTCTATAAGGGAACGATAGACAATATCGTAGGCATTCTCCATGAGCGCGATTTTTACGAAAAGATGTATTTCGACAAGACCGTGGATATTCCGTCCATGCTCATATCAGTCGAATACATTCCAAAAAACGCCAAGATATCCGAGCTTCTGAAAATATTCCAGCACGCCCATTGCCATATGGCTGTAGTGATAGACGAATTCGGCGGCACTGTCGGCATTATCACGCTCGAAGACATTCTGGAAGAACTTGTTGGAGAAATATGGGACGAAAATGACGAGATCATCAGCGAAATAGAATACTGCGATGACGGCGGATATATTGTGGCAGGAATTGCCTCCCTCAGCAAGGTGTTTGAGATACTCGACATAGAGGAGGACGAAAACACCGAAGCGGTCACCATAGGCGGCTGGCTGACCGAGCGCATGGGCAAGATTCCATCCGTCGGCGAAGGAACTGAATTCGGCGGATACCGCATTTCAGTCTCCGAAGCGACTCCAAAGCGCGTGGTGTATGTCAAAATAATCAAACTCGAACAGATCACAAACGGCTGCACCGGCGATTAATTCAACCGGTACAGCCGTTATTAAATTCAAATCACTCATTGTCCTTCTTTTTGAGGCTTCTGCGTAAAATGGGTCCGAAGGACTTCCACTCGTCGTAGATTTCCTCATAACGCCTGTAGGCATTGGTCACCGAATCTTCCCATGAGAGATATACCTCCCTGGCGGCGAATTCGCCCGTCTGAGCGAGCGCGCTCCTGTCGTTCACGGCGTTCTCTATGACCGCGGCAAACGAATCGGCGTTTTCCTCGCTGATAAAGCCGTTTCGTCCGTCGGTAACTATCTCGGAAGCGCAGCTGTCCTTGATAAGTACGCTTGGCGTGCGGCATGCTGCCGCCTCCATCACCACCAGACCGGCGGTGTCGTATGTCGATGGGAAGAGAAACAGGTCCGCGCGGGTGAAATAACCCTTAAGCAGCGCGCGGTCATAAATCGGTCCTGTGAACAGAGTCTGTGTGGAAAGCCCTACCTTGCGTGTATAAGCCTTGATGTCATCCAGCTCGTATCCGCCTCCGACGAATATCATTCTGAATCGCACGTCGGCGGCCTTGACCTTGACCAGCGCGTCAAGAATTATCTTTATGCCCTTGTACCACTGCATCCTGCCGCAGTACATAAAGACAAGCTCGCCCGAATTGAAGCCGGTGTCAGCCTGCACCTTGTACATTATTTCGTCCGGAACGGGATCGAGTGTGATGTCCGCGCCGTTGACCATTACCCGGTAATCTCCCTTATAACCGAGCGCACGGAGAGATTTTGCACAGCCGTGACTGACCGTCCAGACTTCATCGGCATAATTGAAGCTGTTGACGACTATGCCGGCTACCATTTTCCTGAGTGACTTGCTCTTGAGGGTAAATGCAATATCCTCATCAAATTTGGTGTGATATGTCATAACCACCGGCAGTCTGTGGAGAGGATTGGCGTTTTTGGCAAGCATAGCCGCCGTAAACGGACTGTGACAGTGGATAAGGTCGAGTTTTTCCGTTGTCACTCTCCTGATGGCATTTATGGAAAACGGATTGCCGGTGCGGTAACGGATTTTTGTCTTGTCAGTGGGAAGAGACTGGTAGCGTATCACCTTGAAGTCATAGTCGTCCACCACGTTTTTATACTTCGGAGCAACCACAATGCTCCTGCCATATTTTTCCTGAATGATGCGTGCGTAATTGACAACTGTATTCGCGACGCCGTCGATGTTCGGCGGGAACGAATCGTTAAAAAGTCCTATTGTCAGCTTTTTCATTTTTCTAATCATACACCTCTCGAATATAGCTGAAATTTGCAATTAATTATATCATACTATCAGAAACAATTCAACAATTATAAAATAATTTTTATAATTTCTGACGAATGTTTTGTAACTGATAATCTGCCGTCAATTTTGAATTTATATAAAATTATGTTAAAATGGGTTGAATTTAGCCGCGGATAGTATTAAAATATAACTGTACCAATGCAGCGCCCTCCCACTCAGATGAGATCAGGCTATGCAAATAATAATATACAGGAGTTTTTTGCAAATGAAAGTATTAGTTGAAACCTCAGCACGCCATGTACATGTGACGGACGAGCACCTTGCCGTTCTTTTCGGCGAGGGCTATCAGCTCACCAAGAAGAAGGATCTCTCCCAGCCCGGTCAGTTCGCCAGCAACGAGCGTGTTGACATCGTAGGACCCAAGGGGGTTATGCCCAACGTGTCCATTCTCGGACCTACCCGTAAGGCTTCTCAGGTAGAGCTTTCGCTCACCGACGCCCGCAAGATCGGCATTGCCGCTCCCGTCAGGGAATCCGGAGATCTCGAAGGCACACCCGGCTGTGTCATCAAGGGACCCGCAGGCGAGGTTACTCTTGAATGCGGCGTCATCGCTGCCAAGAGACACATTCACTTCACGCCCGAAGACGCAGAGAAATTCGGCGTAAAAGACAGCCAGGTCGTTTCGGTCAAAATCGAGACCGCCGACAGAACCACCACATTCGGCGACGTCGTCGTAAGGGTCAGCCCCAGCTATGCCGCTGCCATGCACATTGATACCGACGAATCCAACGCGGCGGGTTGCGCAGGTCACGTCGAAGGCGAAGTAATCGTTGATTAACGGATAAATTGATTTGCAATCGCGATTCCACAATTATATCCCGGCTGCTTTCTTGCTTTTCGCACAGAAGGCAGCCGGGATGATTCTTTTTTGCCTGCCTGGGAATTGCCATGCGTCATTTTGCCGTTTTTTCCGCGCGTATTTTTGTGAGAAATGTGTAATAAAAAATCTATCCGGAATTATTGCATATATTGTCCGGAAGTGGTATAATAGTCTGCGGTATTTTTCTTCATTTTTGCATTATGGTTAGTTGCGTTTAATCGCAAAGGCGATTGTAAAAGTAAAAAGAAAAAAGGAAAGCGCGCAGCGCCAATAATGGGGTGCATGGGGCAAGGCTCCCTGCCAGGGGTCCGGGGGCAGCGCCACCGGCGGGGCGGTGGGGCAGCGCCCCAC